>NZ_JAPHOT010000001.1:1917500-2217500 GCF_026191115.1 Legionella sp. PATHC035
AGCATGTGACGTTTACAGGTTATCTATCTGATGCCGAGTATCCTTTCATTTATGGGTTAGCCGATTGCTTTGTGATTGCGAGCACGGCAGAATTGCAAAGCATTGTCACACTCGAGGCAATTGCCTCTGGACTCCCTATTCTGGCAGCCCGTGCCATGGCGCTGCCAGAGCTGGTAGAACCAGGGGTCAATGGCTATCTTTTTGCAGAAAATGATGTGGAAGGTCTTTCGCAATTGCTGATGAACATGTTATCGAATCGGGCACAATGCCAGACCATGGGACGGGCTAGCCGTCAACTTGCACTCCAACATGATATAGAGCATAGCCTCGAGCAGTATGAAGCCTTGTATCGTCAAGTGAGCCGCTCATGAGAAATGTCTTTCTGCAATATCGCACCTTATGCCAAGACCGTCATTATTTGTATTACTTAATGACCGGGGGGATATTATTGATTACCAGTTTTGTTGTCATCCATTATGCTGGGTTATATGCTACACGGATGGCAGGATCCTCGGTATCAGATTTATTCCTGGATCACTTGCCTCTATGGGATGTGAATGTTTTACACATCCATGCGGCACTTATTTTTTGGTTGGTTTTCGTTATCTATTTACTGATGCAACCACAATGGTTGCCGTTCGTGACCAAAACAGCCGCTGTTTTTATCTTGGTACGTAGTGTCTTCATTTGCATGACGCATTTAGGACCGCCTGAGAATTTATTAAGTATTCCTCCTCATTTGGCTTCTTATATCTTATTTGATGGAGATTTATTTTTTTCCGGTCACGTAGGCGGGCCTTGCTTGATGCTGATGATCTTTTGGCGGCACATGTTACTGCGTATCATTTGTTTATGCGCCACCGTATTTTTTTCATTAACCGTACTGCTTGGACATATCCATTATAGCATTGACGTATTTTCCGCCCCTTTTATTACGTTCGGTTTATATCAGTTTTGCTATCATCAATTCACAACAGAACGATCATATTGTCAACAAGGAGTACTCTAACTCTCTGTCCTTGAAGCTTCCAAAAAATTATAGTCGCTTACTGCGGCATAACCCATCCCTCAGCTTACGGCTAAAGAGGGAGCCTCCTCAATCACTTCATCTCTATCGCCCCCAAGAATTCCAACAGCGTGCAATCCAGTTGAAATGCCTCGGGTGGACATGATAATCGCAGATAACGGGCAAACGACAAGATCGATGAGGAACTGGCAAAAATCTTTGAAAATATATTCTGCTGCATTAAAAAAGAACGCTGCGCCATCTTCATTACCACACAACTTATTGATTCCCCATAATGCCCCAAATAGGATTAACACACTGCTCACAATAGCAGGTACAGCGACTGTTACAATGGGATCTAATATGGCCCAAATAATCTGTGCCATGGGTAAAAAGGTGTGACGCGCACAATAAATATACTCTTCTTTTGACTCATAAGGCTGAAAAAACATTTGTCTTACCGTACGACGCTCACGCAAAATCAAATCATCGCTATTCAAATGATTTTTAGTTACCTTTACCGCACCGGTTAAATAATCTATTGATAGTCCTAATGACATGATTTTCCCTTTGATAGAATGAACAAGATTGTTGAATATGTTTTAATTCAATAAAAAAAAAGATACAAGAGGTGCAACTGTTTTGGATGAAGATTCGAGGTGAGACTTATAGTTTTTTTCCTTCTTTATTTTCTTCATCAGGATTGAGTTTATCTATTTCTTGAATCTTTCCTTGTAGGTTGGACCGCCACATGCTGTTTTTTATCAAGCGATTGTGTCTTAGCTGGGTTTCTTCTTTTCGTTGCTCCCAATCGTGCTGCCAGTCCTTGCTTTCCCAAAAAGGGGAAACAGGCTTTAATTTGGTTGGATTAGACTGAGTATCAAGGCTTACAAATTTAACTGTATCCCGAGCAACTTGAGAAAATTCAGCGCCAAATTCCGTTGTGAGTTTATAGACCCTGCGTAACTCGGTTAGAGTAACCCACTTCTCATAAGGGTCTTCTTCTCTTTTGGCAATTTGCCGTGGTTCACAACTTTCATCACTGTTACCAATAACAAAAATTAAAGGAACTATGGGTTTTCCTTCTTTTTTCCTTTTATAATTTTCAACGACTAAATCATTTAGAATTAACTTATAAACACGGTACATCGAATAGGGAATATTATTGTGCAGCTCTTTGTGCTTCAAATCGTAATCGTCATAATTAAAGGCTTTGATTTTATTATTTGCATTGATGCCTTTATAGACTTCTTCATAGTCATATTTGCCAAAGCCAAATACCACTACTTCGCTACTCTCGCCACACAGGGCATTTACGGACTCTTGATCAATTTTCATAAGTTATGACACAAGACCAACATACTACAATTATAGACCAATAATTTATAGTAATTGTGTCAAGGCAACACCCATGGGTGGTTCTGTACTAGCGTGCAGAGACATCGAAGAACATTGATTGATTCCTGGGGATAAGAGAAGTGATGCCAGATTTAGTTTCGTAAAAAAAACGAGAATTGCTGTTGCTCTTAGATTTTTTTAATCACCAGCTGCATGCATTAATAGGAAGTCGGAAAAAAACTGATTCTTTTTAAGTAGGAATACGATAAATTAAGTAATCCCTAAAATATTCTTTGAGTAATTGCTCATGATCAAAGCCTTGGCGTGGATTAAGGAAGTCTATACGAATTGGCAAGAAGATCGCGTAGCAAGTCTTGCCGCTGCCCTTGCCTATTATACCTTGTTTTCCCTCGCCCCAATTTTACTAATTAGTATTACGATAGTAGGCGCATTATTTGGGGAAGAGGCGGCTCGCAGCCAAATAGTGTCTCAAATCACTATTTTAGTAGGAGAAGATGTTGCTTTAGAAGTTCAAGGAATCATTAAAAATTTGACCCTACCCACTACTTTCTTAAACGTACAAATCGTGAGTATTCTTATCTTACTATTCAGCGCTTCGGGTATTTTTAGTGAAGTGCAGGCCGGTTTAAATATTATTTGGGGAGTTAAATCAAATCCCCATAAAAAAAGATTTGCTTTCATCAAAAGTAGATTTCTATCCTTTACTATGGTGTTGATTTCAGCGCTGCTGCTGTTAATTTCTTTGGTGATAACTACCTTACTTGCCGCCTTAAGCAGTCGACTTCACTATTTTATAGGTATTAATATTTTTTCTGAATTAATAATGAGTTACTTCTTTTCTTTCATAATCGCCACCCTAGTCTTTGCACTGATGTTTAAACACTTACCCGACGTCAAACTTCAATGGAATAATGTGTGGGTAGGTGCCTTAAGTACCTCCTTACTCTTTATTTTAGGAAAAGTATTAATTGGTTTTTATTTACATCACGCCCATGTTGCTTCGATCTTTGGTGCGGCAGGTTCTTTAATAATCCTTCTAATTTGGGTTTATTATGCAGCTCAAATTTTCTTTATTGGCGCAGAAATAACAAAAATTTATTCTACTAAAAACAAAATCAAAATTACTCCGACGCGCAACGCCTCCCCTATCAAGTCAACGGAGGGATAAGCAAATATAATACTTAGTAAATAAGTGTATGATTTAACAAGAACTCTAAAAACTCCTGTTGCGGAAACGGTGAAATCAAGCTTTTGGCGGCTACCGCTGCTCATTTAATATGCTTCTATCTAGGGTAAAAAAACACAGTTGACTTTTTTTGAACATTCTGGTTTACTCATTTTGACTCAACTTACTCAATGTTGAATCAAGAAGTAAAAAGGAAGGATACAATTGCTTAGAATAATGCTATTGGAGAGCTAAACATCTTGTTGCATGTTCAAAAAAATTATCAATAAAAACAAAAATCAAGAGTGCTATTTAGATTATGGAAATTCAATCGTATACCACTCAAAGCTGTTGTGTGCTTATGGAATTTGACCTTACTTTATTCTATCTGGAAGTGAACTCTTAATAAAAACTGCGCCAGCGTGTTTTAAAAGCAGAACACCAAAATAGAATGTAAGTACCAGAAATTAAGGATAGAAAAATGATGGCGAGGTTTGCTCTATTTAGACCCACATCTTCGAAAGCTCCCTCTGCAATTCGAGATGTATATGCCGCTCATAAACCCCATATCCTCACCGGCTCTTATACCGGTAGTAGATGGCGTCATAGAAGCATGGGAAAAACATTGGATACCATCGAGGATTCCAATAAACTCCAGGAACTCCACAAACAGGCTCAATTCAATTTAGCTCAATGGGCACGAAATAAATTAGCGTCACCCAAATCGGTTGAAGTAATCCATAAAGATTGGGGGCTGGCAACACTTGAAGCCACCAGGAAGCATGGTAAACCGTATTCTGTACTCAATATGGCCAGTCCAGTATTCCCAGGGGGGGCTTCCCTGGAAGGCGGAAGTGCCCAAGAAGAAAATATGTGGCATCGGAGTACCTGTGCTCAATCCTTACTGGATAAAATAATATACGTCGATAAAGACACGATGACTTTTCGCTACCATGATACCGCCAGCAAATTGTTAGAAGCCAAGATTAAAATGACTGATGAAGAACGTGAAGTCCTAAAAAAACAAGTAGGGAAAACGGATTCCTCAGGACATAAAGTACTCTTTAGCCGAATACCTAGGATATGTTTCAGGGGGCCAGAAATAACTCTTCCTACTGATTCGAGTGATTTTACATCAGCAACTCGGGTTGCAGACAGCGACCTGAGTTATTCTTTTCTGCAGCCATCAGAGATCTTCCCATTTTTCGAATTAAGATCAGCAGCCCCTGAATTTGCCATCGAACCTCACGCGCTTACGCAAGAAGCCCGCGCACAATATGCAGCGGATTTGCGAAGACGCATCGCAGCCCAATTAGATACTTTAATTATTGAAGGGCAACCGAATGCAATTTTGGGTGCTTGGGGTTGTGGCGCATTTAAAAATGACCCTTCTATGGTGGCAAAGATTTATGGGGAAGAAATTGAAAAACGTGCCCATTTCTTCAACCATATTGTATTCCCTATAATTAACACGGGGTCGCATAATAATTTTGCCATATTTGAGCAACATCTAAATGGCATGAAACTTGGAGAGACTCATTCTGCAGTATCGACTTTGAAATTAGACTAAATGCCAGGTGTATCGTTTGATGCATTGCTCCAGCTGAGCCCCAAAAAACTTGGGGCTAAACCGGCTCAGCGTTCATGCTGGCTTGTGGAATCAATGCCCAACCCGCGACAGTGACTTACCCTAAACAAAAACGAAACCAAAAATAAAATAATTAGCCAAGATGCGCAAAATAACCCATAAGCGTCAAAATTTAATGATTTTGAAAAAAATAATTGCATTTTAATTAAGATTTATATTAACCTGATAGGGACTCATAGGAAAAGGAGATCACCATGGGTAAAAAAGCCACAAATGTTCCGCATGTAAATGGAAATAATAAAAGAAAACAACCTGATGCTCATCAAAAATCACCACTTTTCTTTAATCAAAAACAAAGAGCCCCATTATCAACCTCACAGAAAACTCAAACCCCACAAGAAGTTCAACCGCCCATTCAAGAGATAAGCTTACAGACTCCTACTGACTTTTTATTAGCTGCAATTTTACAGGAATTAAAAGTGCAAAATATGATTGAACTTAGCAAATTAAAAGCGCAACAACAACAAGAGGAATCGGAGAGAGAAGCTGCTGAAAAAATGCAAGAACAAGAGAGTGCCCGGTTCGAAGAAATCCGCAATTCAATGTATGTTTGATTTAAATCGCTATGCTCTCTCTCTTATCAATGTAGGCCAGTTTTAATCCTGGCCTACGTCGATTCATAAAAAAGTCTGTTCATTTCTTGAGCAATCAAAAAAAACGACTAAACTCATAAAATATGAGCAAACTAAGATACCGATACTTTGTATTGTAATTTGTATTTGAAAACTATTTGGCTATTCGGATGAACTCAAAGAAAAAAATTGAAAGTATGGTTGAGCTGTTCACAGACCGCTGTCTTATGAACCCATCAGCTCCATTGTATTACTTCTCTTCGACTGGATTGTTCGAAAACAGTGAATTACTCACCTACGGCGAACTGCAACAAAAAATCCACTCCTTAGCGGCATTAATTCAACAATACGTCAAACCAGGAGACCGCGCCTTGTTGATTTTTTCACCAGGAATGGATTATATAGTGACTTTTTGGGCGTGCTTTTTTGCGGGAGTACTTGCTGTACCTGCTTATCCCCCTTTCGATAAAAGTACTGTTGAAAAATTACAGGCAATTATTAATAACTCGCAGCCCGCTATTATTTTATCAAATACAGAAATCATACAAAAAATAAAAAAGCTGGGATTCATAAAAAATCTTGCCTCCATCCCCTTAATTCAGAAATTTGTTACTAAATTCTCAACCCAAGTGAATCATTTAATGGAATGGGATTTTCACCATTTTCGCTGGCTGGATATCAATAAAGCATCAGTGGATATGGCAAATTTATATAAGCCTGTATTACTTAAAAGCTCAGATGTGTGCTACTTGCAATATACATCGGGCTCAACGGCCATGCCTAAGGGCGTCATCGTACGACATGGAAACCTGTTGGATAACTTGAGCTTAGTCTATGAAACTATCGGTAAAACCAGCAATGAACGTATGGTTTCCTGGCTGCCTCCCTATCATGATATGGGACTGATAGGTAATTTGTTATTCCCAGTATATGCAGACTTTCGCATTTTTATGATGTCTCCCATTACATTCCTTAGGCATCCCTATCTATGGCTCAAGGCAATTTCTGATTTTGAGGCACATATCAGTGGTGGACCCAATTTTGCGTATGAACTTTGTGAAAAAAGAATTGATGAACAGATAATTGGAAACAACTTGCAATTACATTCATGGCGAGTCGCATACAATGGAGCGGAATACATTCACCATAGAACTTTAACTAATTTCCATAACAAATTTAGTAAATACGGCTTCCAAAAAAAATCATTTTATCCAATTTACGGTTTGGCAGAATCCACTGTATTTGTCAGTGGTCACAAAAATGGGAATGACCAGCCGCAACTATTAAGTGTAGATGTCGAGTCTTTACATCAAAATAAAGTAGTATTAACGGATCCTGTTGAAAATAATAGGCATGCTGTTTTAGTGGGATGTGGTAAACCGATGGTGCCTATAATGATCGCCTCTAAAGCCCCTTTTAGAAAGTGTGCAGAAGGCGAAATCGGAGAAATTTGGTTGCGTGGGCCTAGTGTTACCACTGGCTATTGGGAAAACGATGAGGCGACTAGGGATACATTTCATGCTGATTTAGAACATTCGGATGCCATGAAATATCTTAGAACTGGAGATTTGGGATTTTTATATAATGATAATTTATACATCACCGGAAGAATAAAAGAGCTCATCATAATCAACGGAAAAAATCATTATCCTTATGATATTGAACTATTTCTTGCTACATCCGATTCTCGTTTAAGAACAGGCTGTATTGCAGCATTTTCAATAAATGTCAGTGATTCCGAACAACTCGCACTGGTTGCCGAAGTGAAGCAACTTTATTCCGACCAAGAGCTTGAAGACATTGTAAATAAAATAAAAGCAAACATTAGTTCTAGTTTTGGCCTAACCCCTCACTTCATTGCGTTGTTACCCCCCAAGAAAATTCCTAAGACTACGAGTGGCAAGCTAAGAAGAAACATCATTAAAAAATTAGTGGCTGACAATGAACTCAATGCTTTTTATGTTTGGCAATCTGAAAGTGGGAACGATGATGAGTAAAGATCAGTTAAGTATTCGTGAGATTGAGGATTATTTACAAAGAAATGTAGCAACCATTCTAAACCAGCCTCAGGAGAATATTGATATAAGCGCTCCATTAACACGTTTTGGTTTTGATTCTTTACATATTCAACACTTCATTGCAAATATTGAAGATGACTTTCAGATGCCCATTGATAATGAGTTAATCATTAATTTCGAGAATATCCAAGAGCTTGCGAGCTATCTATTGGAGTGTATTAAGGAACAGCAATTAAAGCCTGATCTAAGTAAGCGGCATGGTTTTTCAGAAACGCAACAAAAGAAAATAGAAACAACTGAAGCAAATTATACTGAATTTAAAACATATCCTCCGTACCTTCATCTAAAAAACATGCAAGCGCAGTTAGGGGATAATATTTTTTTTGATGCCCAACAAGGAATCTCTGAAAATACCTGCATCATCAATGGAAAAGAATACATTAATTTTACCTCTTATAATTACCTAGGCTTGGCTTCTCATCCAGAGATTATCTCCGCAAGTTGTGATGCAATCAGAAAATATGGAACCTCTGTTTCTGCAAGTCGACTCGTATCAGGACAAAAGATAATTCATCAGGAGCTAGAGAATGAATTAGCAAAACTGCTCGGTGTTGAAGATGCACTAGTTTTTACGAGCGGCCATGCTACCAACGTGATGACTATTGCCCATCTCTATGGACCTGATGACTTGATTTTACATGATGAGCTTGCCCATAACAGTCTGGTACTCGGTGCGGTTTATTCTAAAGCCACCCGCATTGCGTTCCCTCACAACGATTGGCAGGCGGTTGATACTATTTTAACTAAAGATCGAGGTTTTTATAAAAGGGTATTAATTGTTATTGAGGGTATTTACAGTATGGATGGTGATATCGCCCCGCTTCATCATTTTATACAGGTAAAAAACCGCCATGCTGCTTGGCTGATGATAGACGAGGCTCATTCCATGGGCGTTCTTGGGAAAAACGGTAGAGGTATTTCTGAGCACTATGGCATTAATCCCAAGGATGTAGAAATATGGATGGGAACTTTAAGCAAAGCTTTTGCAAGCTGCGGTGGATATATAGCCGGGACCAAGGAACTGATAGAGTACTTAAAATATACCTGTCCAGGATTTGTATTTTCAGTAGGGCTGCCCCCCGCAAATACAGCCGCTGCGTTATCATCTATAAGAACGATGGCAAAAGAGCCTGAACGAATTAACCGGCTAAATGATTTAAGCCGATTAGCGCGAAAAACCGCCTTGGACTATGGATTTAATATAGGATTAAATGAGCATACCCCCATTTTACCCATTATTTTGGGTGACTCACAAAAATGCATCCAGACCTCAAGGCAATGTTTTAACCGTGGAGTAAATGTGAAGCCGATTATTTATCCCGCAGTTCCTGAAAATTCCGCTCGCTTACGCTTTTTTATCACTGCGACACATACACCAGAGCAAATTCTCAAATCGTTTGCAATTTTATCTGAGTCAATTCGTGCTTAAAGAGGGTTAACCAATTTTGGCAGCAATTTCCCGATTACGGATGATGCAAGTGGAGCTAACCTGGCCGACGTGTGATTCGCGGTTATCGATCAGTTAAACCAGTTAGCGGAAGTTTTAGAAGACTTACTGCATTTTAAACGTCTTTCTCAAAGCATGAGCGCTCAAGCAATCCGTTCATCTGTCTGTATTCTATACTTAAAAAGGATATCTCATGGTAAAAAACCATCTGCATTTAAGTTTTTAAAAAGAGAGCCAACCAAGCAAAAAAAATGAGTACCCGAAATTAAGGATTGTAACATGCTATCAAGAACGCTGTTTAGAAGAATACCCAAAGCCCCAGCTCTAATCAAAGAGGTGCATGCCGCACACGCACCCAGCCTGGTCCGCGGCAGCCTAACTGGGGAAAGATGGCGGCATAAAAGTATGGGCAAAACATTAGAGTGCATCATTGATAAGGAAAAACTCAAAGAACTACATACACAAGCACAATTTAACTTAAGTCAATGGGAACAAAAAAAAGTATCTCCTCCCAAATCAGTTGAAGTCGTTCCTAAAGATTGGGGGCTTGCAACACTTGAAGTGACCAAAAGACATGGCGTCGCTTATTCTGTACTGAATATGGCTAATCCTGAGTTCCCTGGAGGGGCTGCTTTGGAAGGTGGCAGTGCTCAAGAAGAAAATATGTGGCATCGAAGCACCTGTGCTCAATCCTTACTGGACAAAATAATTTATCTAGATAAAGAGACTATGATGTTTCGCTACACTAATACGGCAAAAAAATTATTAGAAGCCAAGATCAAAATGACGGATAAAGAATATGAAGTCTTAAAGCAACACAACAGCCATGCAGATGTTGTAGCCTATAAAGTATTATTTGATCGCCAGCTCAGAATATGTTTCAGAGGGCCAGAAGTAGTCCCCGTAACCTCTGGTTTTGATGACGAAGGGGCCAGTAAACTCGCTGCAGACAGCGGCCTGAGTTATTCCTTTCTTCATCCCGCCTCGATTTTCCCCTTTTATGAATTAAGATCAGCAGCTCCAGAATTTTCCATTGAACCACACGACTTGGCTCCCAAGGCTTTGCAACAATACACCACTGACTTGAGGAGACGCATTGCGGCCCAATTAGACACATTAATCATTGAAAACAAAAAACACGTGATTTTAGGAGCCTGGGGTTGTGGGGCATTTAAAAATGATCCATCAGTAGTGGCCCAAATATACGCCGAGGAAATTGAAAAACGTGCCCATTTTTTCGACCATATCGTGTTTCCTATCATTAACACCGGTCCACATGATAATTATACCGTATTTGACCAATGCCTCACAGGCATGAAACTTGGAGAGATGCATTCGCCCCTCGTGAAACTTTGAGATTGCAAAAATCAGCTTATTTTGCTGCTGCTCAAACGATACAGATTAGCCCCTCACATCTAATGGTTAATAATTTGCTCAAATGAACAAAAAAGATTGTAGAAGATTGCTAAAGACATTATATTGGGCAATTCAAGGAACAAGCTGCCACTGTTTTAATCATGCCCTATTCTGAATTAAACGAAATTTGTTTGGAATCAAAAACGATAATACTCGGTCATCATAAAGCACATATTGGTGGCACCACCATGCCCTGGAGTGCGCTCAATGAACGCGATGCAACCGGAGCGGACATTCTCCCCAAAAAAATTGCCGATTCGGTCCTCTTTGCACATTTTGTATCGGATACTGCTCGTAGTGAAGCGTATCAAGAATCCCATTGGAAGATTCATCTAAGCATTCATCCTTATGACCTTGCAAAGGCATGGGATATTATTTGCCCTATACTACTCGCGCGACAAGTTCCCTGTTTTAAAACAACTCGATTAGCGCCCGCGCAAATTATGCTGGAAGAGATGAAAAAAGTTAGCGAAGACTTTTTAAGTCAACGTAACCTGACGCTAGACGATAAAAATCAAGCGATTCAGGATATAGTACGGGTACTCCATGGGATGCAAATTACCATTTACATCGAAGAAGACAAGGAACAAGACTACAACAATCTTTTGGAGCAGATTGAACCATTGCTTTATAAAGCGGGAATTCGTCCTGGTGTCATTGATAGGAGTGACCGTGCAATAGGAATATACAGCTCTATCCGTCATATTGGCCCGGGCTACACCACTCACGAAAAAGCTGCTAGATATAAGTCCGTTGAAGTCACAGATCCCTTCAAACCCATCAAAACTAAATGGCATGATGTCCAAATAAAGTGGCACGGTTTAGATTACCCAAGACACCTTGCGAAAGTCAAAATGACATTGCAACAGGTTGTGGATGGAAAAAGCAAATATGAGCAAGGCATCATTACCAAACGTGAATTTTTGCAAATTTGTGCGGTCGCAACTGAATTTTTCGCACGTTGGCGTCATTTACTTTCGAAAGCTCCTGACAAAACCACTTTATCCAGTAAAAATTGGGCTTCCTTCAATCACTTCAAAACATGGGTTGATGACAGTTATCAGTTGATGCCTCTACTTCGCGAGAATAACATCAAAAAAATTAAAGATGCAGAAAATATTCTCTTGCAGACATCACAAATTCATGAGGTAAAGGAGGAGCCATTAAGAAAACTTAAAAGACAAAATGCACGAATTGGTTTTATACAACCGAAAATATCCCAAGCAAATCCCGATCCTGGACGCATGACGCTCCCGCCAAGAGATACAAAACACCATGAAAGTACGACAGGAATTTTGACCCAGTTGTATGAGTATCGAAAAGAAACATTCAGAAAACTGAGAACAAAGTCTGAGCCAAAGCTCGAGAAATTAAGCAACAAATCCATGGGCCAACCCGAGCCAGTCTATAAATCACCTGCTTTAAAAATCACCGCCAAAACCAAACCAACACGAGGGAATTCTCCAGGATTTTTGGAACCTTTGATGAGGAAATTGAGCGATGGACACGACTGTACCCTTGCAGGTATTTCAGTGGGGATCATTATCACTATCTTACTTGCAAAATTTACTTTAGGATTAGCGCTCATCATCCCTCCTTTAGTTGGAGCACTCATCGGCAGTATATACGATTGTCACCTTGATCAACCCACTGACTCCGCCTCAACACCAACCGTTGTCAAGAAAGCAGATGCGATTACATTAAGACATGTGACTTCTACAAAAAAGGAACGCACTCTTGCAAGCTCAATGCCTAATTTACCAACCATGCTCTACAACTCTTCAGCAGGGATAAGAATGTATGAGCCTCAAGAGCCCAAAATCGATCAAGGTGATCCTCATAAAATGCCTACTCCGCTTATGTAATTTGCTTGATCCATTGGTCTTTTTAGACCATATCAAGAAAATTTTGTGATGCGATGAAGCGGAAGCCCCTTTTATTCTATCTTTCTTAATTCAAGCTACACTTGTTATATAAGTCCTATTTAAGGAAGTAAAGGGAATGAGTAACAAAGCACCCGTGATTATTGGTGATGTAAAAATCAAACCTGGAGAAAGGAAAACCGTTTTATTACCCATGCCCAAGTTATATGACTGGACACCCATCAGTTTACCAATACATGTCATTAATGGTGTGGAGGAAGGTCCTTCATTATGCATTACTGCCGCAATACATGGTGATGAAATCAACGGTGTTGAGATCATCAGGCGCTTCTTGAAAAAAAAGGGACTAAAAAGGATCAAGGGGAACATCATTGCGATTCCTATTGTAAATGTATATGGGTTCTTGTACCAAAAGCGCTACCTGATGGATCGAAGAGACTTAAATCGATCATTTCCTGGCAACTCCAATGGCTCACTGGCAGCCATTCTTGCAGAAATCATCAGCAAACAAATTTTATCCCAATCTACCCATGCGATTGACCTGCATACGGGCTCGAACCATCGTTTTAATTTGCCTCAGATTAGAGCAAACCTAGATATGCCAGGTATTGAAGAATTGGCCCTGGCGTTTAATGTTCCTGTAATCCTGCACTCAACTTTTAGAGATGGTTCAATGCGCGAATATGCCAATGAACAGGGTATCCCCATCTTTGTTTATGAAGGGGGAGAGTCTTTGCGGTTTGATGAGCTTTCCATCAGAACTGGAATTAATGGGATTTTAAGTGTTATGGGCGCATTAGGGATGATCCAACCAGGAAAATTCCGGGTAAAAAAATGCACCCCCACGGTATCCAGAAACAGTTATTGGATTAGAGCCCCAATAAGCGGCATTCTAAGACACATCAAAAAATCGGGAAATCGGGTAGCTAAAGGACAAACGATTGCGGTCATTGCCAATCCAACCAGTACGGAAGAATACCGATTAAAGTCGCCTATTTCCGGCATTATTATTGGTGAAAATATGTTACCTCTGGTGCATTCGGGACAAGCTTTATTCCATATCGCAAGTTTTGAAAAATTAACCATCGTTGAAGAACAATTGGAAAATCTGCAAGAAGCATTTGATCTGAACGACTATGAAGATTAACTCCATCAAAAGTAATCAAGCCAAAAACGTAATAAAGTAGTTACCGCTTGGGGGGATTCCATAGGCGACATATGTCCCGAGTCTTCAATAATCGCTAATTTAGCATTGGGAAGGTGATCGCACAGTTCCTGATGGGTCGTCAAAGAAAAATTTTTATCTTGGCGAGCATGAATCACCAGGGTAGGCATGGTCAAAGAGGAGAGAAAGGAACGACAATCTTGGCGCGCTAAAAGGATCTTTTGTTGTGCAATGAAAGTGTGTTGGCCAACACTTAAAAACATGGAATAAACATTTTTTTTGACTCGCGCATCAGCAACATAATCATCTGCAAGTGCGGCAGCGACTGTCTCAAATTCTCCTTGTTCAGACTTTTTAATCATCGAAATTCTTTTTTGATGTTTTTCCTGGGAATCGGGTTGTGCCGATGTATTTAACAAACATAGTTTTAAAATGCGTTCAGGGACTCTCCTGGCAAGCTCCAATGCCAGCCATCCCCCCATTGAATGTCCCGCCAAGAAAAAATCACCTTCCACTTGATTTAAAATCTCTTGGATTAATTCTTCAGTGCTACTTCTCACTAATGCGATGCTTTGACAGCGCACAAGATCCTGCAAATGATTGGTTTGATAGGACCAAACGCGCTGGTCCGATAAAACCCCAGGTAAAAAAATTAATGTCTTTCGCGGCACAATTGCCCCTCTCAAATAAGATAAATGCTTTTAGATAATAGCAATAAAAAAAAGAAAAACAGGGATATCCTTTATCCTCTTCATGGCTTTTGACTCAATACCCTGGGAAGTCTAAATGATAATTTCTCAATTAATATGGCCTTAGTGCAATAGAAAATAAGAAAAAAATTCGTTGCATTCGAGAATAGGCGAAAGTCAATTAAAAGTATAAAATTTATCAACGCACTTTATTTGCCTTGCAAGGTTTTTTGTCTATGCCGCATAAATCATTGGATACTTATTTAAGCTTATGTACTCAAGTCTATGATTTGAGCAAGCCTCTCCCCCCTAAGGATGCTTGGGATTTTTATCTAAGTTATGCACAAGAAGCAAATGGTCCTATTTTGGAGCCTATGTGTGGCACTGGTCGCTTTCTGCTGCCGATGCTCAGCGAAGGATTTGATGTCGAAGGGTTCGATGCAAGCCAATCGATGCTGGATGCGCTACATGCTAAAGCAAGGGCGCAACATCTAAATCCCAATATCTGGCATGGATACCTTGAGAGACTCCAGCAAGCAAAACAATACAGTTTAATCTTTATTCCTAGTGGTTCGTTTGGTCTAATTATTGATTTGGCTACGGTGAAGCACGCGTTACACGTGATGTACGATCATTTAAAAGAAAATGGTTGCTTGATCTTTGAAACAGAAACCTTCAATGCCGTTCCCAAAGAATTAGGCATTTGGCGTGGTTCACGTTGGCATCGAGCCGATGGACAAATCATTTTGCTCAGTCAACTGGCTCTACTCCAAGAATCAATTTGCTATTCAATTGGCAAATATGAGTTAGTTGAAGCCAATCAACTGATAAAAACAGAAATCGAGGAATATAAAATTCGGCTTTATGATGATCCATCCCTGTTACTGGATTTATTGCATGAAACGGGTTTTAGAGCAATTCGCATGCTTAAAGCATTTGATAGATCTGCATCCCCAGATAAAAATGACGAGACGGTTATCTATGAATGTAGAAAGTAATCCAGCGTTTCTTTGGGCACTAAATTACCTAAATCAACAGGGCTATTCCATCCAAGGATCGTTGAAACAAATGCACCATGCTTCCTGGGCCAAGGTGCATCAAATTACGACGAGCAAAGGATTTTTTTATTTAAAACAAATACCGGAGGTATTTGCGATTGAGCCTAATTTATTATTATACCTTCGAAGTTTTTTTCCGGCTTTAGTACCTGAAGTACTGAGTGCTAATTTCGGTTTAGGTTGCTTTTTGATGAGCGACAGGGGGACGACACTTCGAGAAAGTATGGCAATAAACTATCCACTTGAACTCGCCAAAGAAGCGCTTCAATGTTATGCAACCATGCAAATAGGTCTTATTAGTCAAATCGACTCCTTACTGGCGCTAGGGGTTCCTGATTGGCGCCTGACTAATTTACCGGGTTTATATTTAAAATTTTTGGCGGAGTCTGCTTTTTTAAAAGAGGATGGTTTGCTTATAAATGAATGGCAGCAACTTATCGCTTTGCACCCAAAAGTAGTAGCGCTTTGCCAGCAATTAAGCGAATATGCAATTCCTGAAACCATAGAACACAGTGATTTTCACGAGAATAATATTCTGCATCAAGTGCAGCATCTCACAATTATTGATTGGGGTGAAAGCGTTATTTCCCACCCATTTTTCTCTCTCATTTCATTTTTGATGGACATGATGCACCAGCATCAGATCAGCGAACACAGTGAACTCTATGGCATATTACGTGATAGCTATTTGAATCATTGGCAGGCTTTTGAACCTCAAGAGCGATTATTGGAGGCATTCGCATTGGCAAAACGTTTAAATCCAATTAAATATTGCTTAAGTTTTTATCGCTTAACCCAATGTCCTGGATGGTATCCCATGGCGCGTCATCAAGGACGCATAGCGAAAGTACTGCGCACGTTCATCCAGTCAGAAATAAAAGATTAGCTCCCTTCTCCCCATGGGGAGAAGGTGCCCGCAGGGTGGATGAGGGTATTGATTGCCGGCAATTGGCCCTTCACCCCTCTCTCACCGCAGGGAGAGGGATTGGCTTTCATTTTTCTTTCTGTATTTTACAACGCAATAATTTCCAATAACCAAACAAATTGGTCTTTCGAGAATCCAACAGGATTAATGGCTTGTAATCAAGAAGAGATTGGACTGAAAAATCGGATTTAAAACCAACAAGCTCATTAACACGCGCAAATATTCGCTCAAAAAAACGAATTACAGAATGTTCAGAAGCAAAATGATTGACAAAGATAATCTCTGCCGTAGGCTTGGCAACGCGTGTTAATTCGCGCAAAAAAGCATTCACATCAGGAACTACTGAGGCCACATACATGGCCACTATAAAATCAAAACTGTTATCAGGAAACTCTAAATGGGCCGCATCCATTATCTTTAACTGCACTCGCTCTTCGAGGTTATTTTTTACCACCTGCTCCTCTGCTTTTTCCAACATTTTTTCAGAAATATCGATTCCCGTAATGTGTAAATCGGCACGATACAGCGGTAAAGACAAACCCGTCCCAATACCAATTTCAAGCACGGTAGCGTTTTGCCTTGCTGCTTTGTTGACTACATCGGTACACAAAGAACGACCTGGGTTAAAAATCGAACCAAACAAAAAATCGTAGAATGAAGCGTAAACATTATAAACTTTTCTTATTGAGGCGACAGACATGACAAACTCCATAAAATGCGAATAATTTAATAATTAAATTATGGGTTCCTACTTATTTAATATAGACCTTAAAAGCAAAAAAAAAATACTTTTAACTCCTTGTTTTAGAATTCTATTTCCAATAATTAAATAATAAGCCAGATTCTCCAAACACGGGATCACTTGGGGGTAATCTAACGCGCTTTATCTGCTCGTCGACCTGGGGGTGTTCCTCTGCCATACCATACTTCATATCAGAATCGATATTGCCGGGATATGCGCCAATACATTTAAAGCCTGGGGATAAATGCACACTTTTATGTGCTACTCCCGCAGGAATAATTACGACATCCCCCTGACTCACTTCATAAATCGTGCCCTCATCCCCTCCAAATTGAACGGTACCGGCTCCTTCAATCATAACCAATACTTCATGCGTTGTACTGTGATAATGATGGTAGTCGTAAATCGAACCAACCCATGATTGTCCCCAGTGATTTCGCTGTAACACTTTTTGTATGGCATGCACTGACTGATTGGCGATTGCAAATGTCTGTCTGTAGACTAACAACGGAAAACGAGGGTTATTTGGAAAAAACCCATTCGGGAGAATAAGTTCATGGAATAATTCGGGTGGGGATTGTGGCGTTTGTGCATCCATTTTTTATGCTTGGCCCTCTATGGCGATTTTGACTCAAAACTATCGCTTGGATACCTCTCTAGGAGAGGTATTGGGCGATAAATGTTTAGGGAGGGGTCGGTGCAGTATATTCCACCTGTTCCTCTTCCTTTTTTGGGGAAAAAAAACGCCCCCATTGTTTTTCTCTTCTTGCTATAATTCCATCGGCATAACCTGTTTCAGGTCGTTGCCTTATTAAGGCGTCTTGATATTGCAAGCGTTCTTGTCCTTGATAAGAATCGGGATCATCTGAGGTAAGTTGACCGTTTGGAGCAATATAGGCTACTGATAATTGGCGTTTAAGACCTGGAGGGATAAGTCTTTTTTCCTGTGGTTTACCTGAGTTCTCTTTTTGCTTCAACATCATAATCTCCTTTATTCTGAAATTAAAAATCCACACGCTTTTTTTAAACTTTATATCAAATCTAAAGAAATGAAACAATGCGATTCAGTTTGATCAATAATAAAATTACTGACAAAATACCTTTCAGCTTGTTTATTTAATTCAGGTTGCTTTATTTAAAATGTCATTAAAAATTGACTTAAACCATCCCATTTTTTTGTTAAAAAATAAAATTCAGGAAGTCAGTAAAAATTTATTGGACGCATTTGGATTTAATTATTTTCAATATTTACGATGTTTTGCGGATGGCTCAATTAATTGTTTAACGAACAATACCGGTCTCTTTGAATACTTCCAACACATTGAAAATGAACCGGTTGTGTTCTCATCGTTTGAAAACGATCATGAAAAATCTCACTCATACTGGTTTCTTTGGGATGAAGAATTGCCGAGTACGCCAGTGCAAATTGCCCGCGAAAAATTTAATATGCACAATGGGCTGACCTTAGTCCGCCGCAGCAAAAATTATTACGATATGATTGCGGTTGCCTTACCCTATGAACAAGAAAATGCGGGCTCTTTTTATCTCAATAAACTCAAAGCAATTGAGCAGTTTATTTTTGATTTTGATCTTCAGAACAAAGAGTTAATCCAAGAACTGAATAAAAACCCAGTCGCTTTACCGGAAGCCTATCGTGATGTGAATTACCAAGATATTTGCCTCACTCAAGGCCGAATCCCTGTGATTGGAAAAAGTGGAACCACCTACCTCACGGTACAAGAATTAACCTGTCTCAGATTATTACTACAAGGAGCAACCCACAAACAAATCGCTCAATTTCTTGAGCTTTCGCCTCGAACTGTAGATACCTATTTGCTGCGTATCAAACAACGCACAGGATATTTATCCAAATGGGAAATGGAGCGGATGTTGTCTCTATGTTCGGCACTGTAGGGTTTTACCGTTGTCCGTGTTCATAACGGACAGACAACTTTTTTATCGTTTTCTATACTCCGTCAAAAATTGATTCAGGAGAATAACTTATGAAACGTCCAGAAATAAAACCTGCAGAGCAACTCTTTAAACAATTTTGTGATGGATACGAACAGCGTAATTTACCTTTGTTACTCAGTCTTTTTACTCAAAATTCGAATGTTTGGGGATCGGCACTGGATGAATATCGTATCGGCTTAAAGGAAATAGAAGCTCAATTTAGAAGGGACTGGAGCCAATCAGAGCAGGGTAAAATAGAAATAATTCGTTTTGTTCCAACCCCTGATGATGCCCTTTGGGCTGCCGCAATATGTAATGCACGCATTACCATCGAAGGCAGCGAGCATCTATTCGAACATTTACGCGGTACCCTAACCATCGAAAAAGAGGAGGGAATATGGAAGATTGCACACATGCACTGCTCTTTCCCTGATTATCGAAATCCTGAACAGCGATCTTTTCCAGTAGGAAATGAATAATGAAGATTTAACTGATGTTTTAGCTTGGGTGTAAGTCCGAAAAACCGAAACCGGTTAATCGCCTATGCTCAGGCTAGAAGTTATTGTATCACTGAGATTCTATCCGTTTTTTACCGAATTAATAATCACTACTCGTTTCATTTTTTTTAGCTTTTTTATTGAGAAAAAACAAAAATCTCTAAATTGTCTATACTTATTCTGTCCTGTTAATAAAAGTGACAGCCTTGGCTTCATATTATTCATACAAGAAAAAAATGAAATTGTGTTTAAACTTCAACCATGAGGACAGAAAAAATGGATCTGAGTAAGCGTATAGAACCAAAAACCTGGGCTTTCGTTGAAAAAATCAAGAAAGCCGGTGGTAAGCCCATTTATGATCTTCCTGTACAAGAAGGAAGAGCGATTTTTGATAAATTGCAAGAAGCTCCTTCTATAAAAGAACCAGAGGTAGATATTGAAGATCGTTTTATTCAACATGCCAAAGGGAAAGTAGGCATTCGTATTATTCGTCCTAAAGGCTCAAAAGAAAAACTACCCGTAGTCATGTTCTATCATGGTGCAGGTTGGGTTTTTGGGGATTGGCAAACTCATGGACGTCTTGTTCGTGAGCTTTCAGTGGGTGCTCATGCTGCCGTTGTATTTGTCAATTATTCTTTAGCTCCAGAAGCACAATACCCAACTCAAATTGAAGAAGATTATTCGGCGTTGAAATACATTGCAGAGCATGGCAAAGAACTCAACCTGGATACTTCTCGTTTAGCCGTTGCGGGTGATAGTGTCGGAGGAAACATGGCCGCAGTGATGACCATTCTTGCCAAACAACGTGGCGGTCCTAAAATTGATTATCAAGTGCTCATTTATCCAGTAACTGATGCCAACTTTGAAAATGACTCCTACAAAGAATTTGCAGATGGTCCCTGGTTAACCAAAAAAGCCATGGAGTGGTTTTGGGACAATTATTTACCCGATAAAGCAAAACGAAAAGAAATCACCGCATGTCCTTTGCAAGCCACTGTGGATCAACTCAGAGGGTTACCTCCAGCACTGGTAATTAATGGTGAATGTGACGTATTGCGGGATGAGGGTGAGGCATATGAGCATAAGCTTAATGCAGCGGGTGTTCCCGTCACCGGAATCCGCCATCACGGCACCATCCATGATTTCGTGATGCTCAATGATCTTTTTGATACTCCAGCATGTCGTAGTGCCATTGAAACCATCAACAGTCATTTGCGCATGGCATTTGCCAAGAAGCACTAATTAAATAAGCTTGAGGGATACGACCAGTATCCCTCTTTATCTTTCATGACAATTCAAAATTCGAAACGTTTTTTTTATTTCCAGATTCTTTGTTTTTAATGCCTGTAAATAAAGGCTCTTGATACCCTCCTGGAAGGCCTTCTTTGGAAAAGACAATTTGCCATAACTGGTTGGTACGAGCACGAAAAGAACCGGCACATGCTAATAAATAATAGCGCCACATACGATAAAAACGTTGGTCATACTGTTCCTTTAAACGCTCCCAATTTTGTTCGAAGCGGTCATGCCAGGCCATTAGGGTGTTGTCATAATAAGCCCCAAAGTTCGCCCAGTTTTCCATAACAAATAATCCTTCTGAAGCGTTACTGATTTGCTCCATAGACGGAATCATACCATTAGGAAATATATATTTATTAATCCAGGGATCACTGGATTTGGTCGTTTCGTTTCCGCCAATGGTATGCAACAAAAACAAACCATTATCTTGAAGACAATCACGAACCTTTTGCATGTATACACGATAATTTCGATACCCTACATGTTCAAACATCCCTAAAGAAACCACTCGATCAAATTGTTCATCAAGGTCCCGATAATCCTGAAAGCGGAGTTCAATAGGCAACCCAGAACAATTTTGTTTGGCATAGTCATACTGTTCTTTGGATATCGTGATCCCCACCACACTAACGCCATAATGCTCCACCGCATATTTGGCAAAAGCACCAAAACCACAGCCTATGTCCAATACCCGCATCCCCGGTTCGAGTTTTAATTTCTGGCAACTTAATTCCAATTTATTCAATTGTGCGGCATCGAGATCATTGGCATTTTTCCAATAACCGCAGGTGTAATTCATACGGCTATCCAGCATGGATTTAAATAATTCATTGCCTAAATCATAGTGCCTTCGACCTACTTCAAGGGCTCGCTTTTTAGATTGATGGTTAATCAATTTGAGCCAAATTAATTTTGGCCATAACCATTTGTCAGCTTTGACTTTTTCATACAGTCGCGCCCGCAGAATACGGGTAAAGAATTGGTCGAGGCTTTTACAATCCCACCATCCATCCATGTAGGTCTCGCCCAGTGCTAAAGAGCCCTCATTAAAAATACGCTGGTAAAATTCTTCATTATTGATTTGAATATCCCAAGGTTCATTTCCATTGGGTGTAATACCCGCTGATTGCAAGAGGTCTGTTGCAATTTTTTTAATTTGCTGATTCATGAGTAGACTCATCCCTTCGTACTACACCATTCAAAAACTTTAAGCTGAGTAATTTTTATTGCTTTCGATCACTCAACTTATCCTGTAAAAAAATAAATACCTCAAACACCAAGAGTATTAATACAATATATTTTCCATACATTAACACTGTCTGTACTATAAAATTGCCAACTAAATTTTGTGTGTATAAAGCAAAAGAAAATGAATAATACATCCCTAAAGTAAAAATTCGGGTCCATTGAGAAAGATTATAAACAAAAATGCCCTGAATAAAACCTGCAATTATTATTCGATGGTACATTTTCAGTAGACTCATTCCCTCAACAAGACATAATAAACTGGTTGCAAGAATCCAAGTATTAAGAATGACCTTATCATCAAGAGCTTGAGTCGCGGTAATGGCCAAGCCCGAGATGGACAGGGCACCATGAATGATACTGTTTCCGTTACTCCAACCTAAGAGCAAACGTTTTTTTGAGCATGCAAGCAAATACTTTCCGACAATGATGATCCCAACGACATAGAACAAATAACCCAAAATAATCAATACCTGGCTTATTAAAATCGGCATTACCGACGCAAACAAAGAATGGGTAAGTAATGCTAATGCTTGCGTACTCACCGTAAGGAGTAAAATATTTCCCGTATGTATTTTTATTTTTTTAAAAAAAATACGCTGTAAATTGATTAATGAAATAACAAGATAAATCGGCCAAAAAAATAATGCGCAAAAGGCACACAACCAAATAACCAAATCCCAGGAGGGAAATTCTTGCAAAAATAAGAGTGTTAACACTGAGGAACCGGCTACCCACGTCCCGATACCCAATTGATTTATGGCGCGAGTAGTAAACAAATTAAATTGTCCAGCCATAGAACATTTTACAAAAAAGCATATTAAATAAAGCCCGATAACTAACAATTCCAGGATGATGAGTCGTTTAACCAAAGGGGTTACCCATTGAAATTGTGGCAACACATCAAAAGTGGCAATCCCAATAGCCATGACAATGCTACCGGCAGCGGTCTGGCAACAGATGCCATTCTGATAAAAGTGATGCACCAAAGCTGAGACTACAAATAAAATCAAGAGATACAGAACTGAATAATATTCCATAAAATGATGATCTTAGAGAGCACTCAATTAAAGTCGTATTCCATTCATTCTACACATTTGAACTCACAAGAAAACTCCCTGGCGTGCAAATTGCATGGGGATACAAAGCGACCTTTTAATTTTTGTAGTTCGCTTTTTGCTATTGACCTGATTTAAAGACAGCGCGCCTTAACATTTTTAGTGAGGATAAAATTATGCCCCTAACCAGTGCATTAAATGGATTAAGCAGTATCAGCGCTCTTAGCCTTTCACAACCTGAAGCCATCGCAGGTTTAGTAGCCCTTGGGATCGTAGGTACAGGAGCAGTCATTGCAATTGCTCATAAAAAATGGGAGCACTATGAAGAAAAAAAACATAGAGATGAAATTGAAGACATCAATCGACGCCATAAACATTTCTTGGAAAAAATTGAAGTCCCTGGTTATGGCGTCATTCAAGGCTTCCCTCCCATTTTCAAATTTACCCTTGAAAATGACATCAAATCAGTAGATTCCCTGCACTATACCGAGGATGATATTAAGGAAATAGGCAGAAAACTCCCACAAGTCCCCCCTGAGTTATCGTCATACAGGCAATCTATTCTCCATGCGATCTTAAAATTAAAAGAGTATTATTTAAGTCGTGATAATCATAATGATACTACCGCAGGAGTTCTTTCTTATTTACTCAATATCTTACAAAACAGATGCTTAAGCTTCGAAGGGTATGATTTTGATTCTGCATATCTTAGCGCCCTGACTGACTTTATTGATGATTATGCATCTAGAGAAGGTAGGGAAAATAGCCAGCATTTTAAACGTTTGCAACCAGTATATACCTACTTATTGGATGCCAAACAACACTTGGACAAACATAAAGAATCACTCTCATTACGTGAATTAGTCAATGAGCTCAGAGAAACCTGTCTTGATGACAGTAATCGATTGTTGCGACTCTTAGTAAAAATGGTGGTGCCCGAGAAAGAGAAGGATTTAGCAGATACAGTAGCCCTTGATGAGCTGGAAAATAATATGGTCCGTAGAGAGTATATTAAATCCGAAGTATGGGGGGCGGTACTTAGTAAATTTCATGAAATCAATTTACCGGAATCAGTATTTAAAGAGTGGATCATCGGTTTGGCTGCATATTATCTAAAATCCCTAAGGCCATGTTCCATTTTGAAAGAAAAGAAAGTCATATCAGCCGCTGATCTTTTTGCGTTCACCGATTGGGCACAAACCATTCAGCAGCAGAGCAGCAAAACATCAAAAGATAAGGCACGCTTAGACAAAGAATTAAAGGCCATCGTGCGGGTATTTAGTGACTCACCGAATTTTATTAACACCAAAAGAGTGGGGCCTGAAAAAAATCCTGAATTTGTGGTGGTTAATGAGGAGCACGAGTTGCTGGAGCGAACGGTCATCATGGCACACTTTGCCCACTTAATTCACGCCATTATTTCCTTACAAGCATTTTGCTCTCACTTATTGCACAGCATAGAACAATTGGGAGCAATTTATATTAATGATCCACAGCATTTTACTGAAATTTTTACTGTGCTCGACAATTTATGTAGGGTTGTTGAAGCCGACCTGAAGCACGTCAAAGAATCGTTGGTCGCGATCTCGAAGGCCAACAAAAATACCATGCGCCTTGCAAATCAAGGATTATTTCCCAAAGAAATCATCATGGTTCTCGAGTCAGTAGAACACATGCTATTGAAGCGTGGCACCCAAGTTAAAGAGTATAAAAATCGGCACTCTGAACCATCAGAATCAGCAACTAAGACAGCGGTTTATGAGATGCTTGCCGTCGCTCAGTTTTTTGAAAAAATGTATGCCCTACCACAAGCCATTGCTCAACCGAACAATCCATCTTTCGACGCTAAAAATAAAATTGCCGACACGCCTATCAAAGTCCTTGCTCCAGCGAAGTCATTATTAAAAGAAACCATCGCTCAAGATAAATCATTAGACATCAACCCAAAAGAAAAGGTTTTAAATGATCTGGATCAGCGCATAAGACGGCAGATTGCTACGATTCAAAAAGAGCAGCCCTCCGATTTGAACCGAGCCCAATATCTAAAAATCAGTTCTTCCTTAAGGATCTTGAAAATTAAATCCATGGCGATGTTACACGAGAAATCAACAGACGACGAACGGGTAGATAAAGCCCATAAAACCTACACGTTAGTGCTCTCTTTATATCACACAACCCTTGAGTTTTTGATGCTTCCCCAACACGTGCGAACAGAACAGTCGACTATGTTCATCCAAAAAATTCAGGATGCATTAAACACTCATGAAAACAGGGCCTTCATTGATAAACACCGAGATCCCCTCCCTAAATTCATAGCAGAACATTTTGGTTTTTTTCATACGGATAGTCGCAATAAATTATCTGCATTGCAGCAAGCTTACGAAGGGTTACACATGCAATCGGCATAGGTGCACTAAAGGATCCGGATAATAACTGAACCGGATCCTTTCAAATAGTTGAGGCTGTCTGTTTGAAGGTTTTTCAGGCTTTATTAATCACAACACGCAGTGCTTGCAACTTTAAAGCGGTACTGTGTATGTATCCCTCACTTTCGAGAAGCTGCTTTTTATAATAAGCAATTTCATCCTCACGTATCGAAGGGTTGAGACGTTTTAATGCTTCAAGCCGATTGATTTCGTGAGTGACACTTTGTTTCATCTGTACCGTTGCCTGTTCTATGAGCTCCTGAAGTTGGGCTTCAGCAACTTTTTTACTTTGTGCCAAGATGCTTTCAAGATCCGTTTGGATTTGCTGAATAATTGGATAGCCTAAATGACGTTTTACCGGCTCACACAGTTGATTTAATTGTTTATAATCCAATATTTTCGACAGATTCTTTCCAGACACATCCATCAGCACCCGAATAGGGGTAAGAGGCAGAAAGCGATCCAATTGCAATTTTTTAGGTGCAGCACAATTTGCTGTAAAAAAGGATTCCAAAAACAAAGTCCCAGGTTGAATACTTTTTATGGAAATCGTAGCTAAAGTGGCATTTCCCAACTCGGAATCCAAAGTCATTTCCATACATTCGCTGACCATGGGATGCTCCCAGCTCAGAAACTCAACATCTTCTCGCACAAGCGCTTTAGAACGAGAATAGGTGACCGTAACGCCATCTTCTTTTAATCCTGGAAAATGACTTGTTTTCATATGATCTGTAGGACGTACTATTTCCGTATTTTCAGAATGGTACTCATGATCAATACCGTATTCCTGAAATACTTGAGCCATATAATTTTCGAGCTCCAAACAATTTTCTTCTGCCTCAATAGCAGCAATCAATGCCTCTGCTTGGGCGGTATTACAGGAATTTAGTTCCAACAACCGATCGCGGCCTTCGTGAAGTGCTTGATTCATTTGCTCGGCACGAGTTTTCGTTTCCGCAATCAACTGCTCCAATTCGTGTGATGGCGTGTCTACTGTATTGAGAATTGCCAATAGCCGATCTTCAAATTCTTCATAAAGGGTAAAACCCACCGAGCAGCTCTTGGTAAATAAGTTAATTCCCTCTTGATACCAACGAAATAATTTCTCTTGCACCGTATTTATGAGATAAGGGACATGGATTTCAATGGTATGTCGCTGGCCAATTCGATCGAGCCGTCCAATGCGTTGCTCTAATAAATCTGGATTTAAAGGTAAATCAAACAATACGAGGTGATGCGCAAATTGAAAGTTTCGGCCCTCACTGCCTATTTCAGAACAAATCAGCGTCTGAGCCCCGTTTTCCAGTTCAGCAAAATAAGCTGCAGCACGATCCCGTTCAATAATTGATAATCCCTCATGGAACGAAGTGCTGCGAAGACCTGCTTTTAATTTTAAATACTGGTCTAAAGCAATTGCTGTATTGGCCTTAGCACAAATAACAAGAACTTTGTGGGGATGTAATTCATTAATTTTATTCGTAAGCCACTTCACTCGTGGGTCATTTTCCAGCCATATTCCCTTATCTAAAAGTTGTTCAGGATAAAGCTTACGTTGACCTTTTTGTTCATCCATTGTGGAATAAATCGGAGGACATTCCAAAGGATAGGCCTGCACTTGACGGTCAGGAAATCCTTGAATCGCAGCCCGCGTATTGCGAAATAGGACTCGTCCTGTCCCATGCCGATCCAACAAATCTTTTATGAGCTGACTTACTCTCAAACCGGTTATATCCCCCAAATAACTTTCCAATTGCGACTTAAGCGGCACTGGCAAAACATCCGTCGCCTGTTCCCCATAAGTCATCAACTGCTGCACCAGCATGTTGATGTGCTGATATCCTTCCTCTTCCTTTTTGAAGGTAGAAAAATCATAAAATCGTGATGGATCAAGCAATCTCAAGCGGGCAAAATGACTGGCAATTCCCGCTTGTTCTGGTGTTGCAGTCAACAGCAATAAGCCTTTACTTTGTTGTGCCAATGCCTCAATGCATTCATACTCAGGACTTTTTTCTTCCTCTGACCAATGTAAATGATGTGCCTCATCAACAACAAGCAAATCCCATTGGCTGCTCAGCGCTTGCTGGCGTGCTTGTTCATTTTCCATCAGAAAATCCAGGCTGCACAAAACCAATTGTTCGTTTTCAAAAAGATTCTCTTGGGTTGTACCAATATGCATTCCTTCTTCTTCATCTAGCTCATATAAAAGTTCATAACGCTCCGCATCAATGATCGAAAAATATAAATTAAATCGGCGAATCATTTCGACAAGCCATTGATGAATCAACGTTTGGGGAACCACTATCAATACTCGGCTGGCGCGACCCGTACCTAATTGATAATGAAGAATCATACCGGCTTCTATAGTTTTACCCAACCCGACTTCATCAGCCAACAACACCCGCGGTGCATAGCGTTGTGCCACCTCATTGGCAATATAAACCTGGTGTTTTAGATGACTGGTTCGTGACCCCAATAACCCCCTAACAGGAGATTGTTGCAATCTACTGAGATGATGCAGGGTATCTATTCTTAATTTAAAGGTGCTTAACTTATCCAACAAACCACTAAATAATCTTTGTTCTGGAGTGTTTAATTTGATAAAACAATCTAAGGAAAGCTCGCTAATTTGCAGTTCATTGCCCGCCTCATCTTCTCCCGTATAAAATAACAATCCTTGACGCTCTTCCACCTGAGTAATCTGTATTTTCTGTTGGTTTGCGGTAGTGACTTCTTCTCCCACTTTATAAATAATACGACTTAAGGGAGCACTGTCGGTGGAATAAATACGCTCTTCGTCTGCAGCGGGGAAGCTCACGCGCACCTGCCGACCATTCAAATCAATAATAATACCCAAACCAAGTTGGGTTTCGGTGTTGCTTATCCAGCGTTGGCCAATACGATAGGTCATAAAAATCATCTTTTGAGTTAAGTGTGAGTAAAATAATCAAAAAACCAAATAAACTCAACTTGACTTGTATTCTTTTTTTAAATAGCATGACCCGATTTTAATCAAACTCAAGGGGTTTATTTATGGAATCTAAATTTGCTAGAGAACCAAAAAGTAGTTCAAGAAAATCAGAACAGCGCGATTACCAGGAGCCCTATTATGAGGAAGAGGAAAAAGAATTGCGTCAAGAACCGCATTCAGTTTACCACACCCATACTTACCGTAAACGAGTATCCCTTGGCGGTGAAAAGGACGTATTGGATTTATTGTTAGGAAATTCGGAAGAAAAGCAAAGTGCAATAAATAAAGTTAAAGAGCAGCTACAACATGGTTATGGATTTGTACAAAAAACTGTACCTGGATTTTTTACTCCGTTTGGAAAGAAAAAAGCATTAGTAGAGCAACTTGGACTGAGTACTAAATCAGAAGTCGCGACTACAGTTACAGCACCAATTACAGCGCCTGTAGTATTTGCTGTTGTTGCTGGAGTTGCAGCCCTTGCTGCCGCAGTCACTGCACTTATTGCACTTGCAAAATTGGTTATTGCTGCAGGTTTTGGATTACATAGTCTGCGTGCAGGCAAAGAAGAGGCCATAGAAACTGCAAAAGATAACCTCACGACTGCTGCAAAATATGGAATTATTGCGGCTGCTTGTACTGCTATTGCTGTTGCTGCATCCATAGCAACCGCTGTTATAGCTCCTATAGCATTGCTGTATCTTCTTACCCGTACCGGCGCAACTGCTGCTGCCAAAATTGCTGAGTGTGCTGCCTCTTCCGAAGAAAGTTCTGAATATAGAGCTCAGATAATGTAACATGTTCTTTATTAAGTTGGGCTCCCAAGCCCAACTTTTATTAAAGATACATCAATTTTTTTATTGAGATGATCATCACTTAATTGCGGCGTCAGCTGATCATTAACTCTAGGGAATAAATTTTTCTTGTTTTTTTAAGATATTCTGGTTAAAAATAGTAGTTACAGGAAGATTATTCAACAGAAAGGAATTCACATGGCTACCAACGAAGAAGAAACTCGGCAACTTATTGATCTGGATACAGTAGAAGAAAGGGAGCTTGATGCAGAAGAAAGGGAGCTTGATACCGTTCAAGAGCCTGAGCACCATAAAGAATCAACAATACTTGCAATAGAAGAAACAGCATCTAAAGAAATAAAAGACAAGTTAAAAAATCTTCACGATACCGATCAAGACAAACTTGTAAAAATTACGATTACCAAAGAAATATTTGAGCAAATCAAAAAAAGTCTACAAGATACCATCAAAAGCATGGAAAAAAATCCGAGTATGTTCTCGCGAGCTGCGGAATACTGGGGTGAGTTACCGCTTTGGCAAAAAATTATTGGTGGAGTCGCATTAACGGTCCCCACCCTAATTATGGGCATCGTCGCACACATTGGTTTTCTTTTGGCGCTTTGTGGGGTCACTGCGGTTACCTATACAGCAGGGGGGATCATCCTTGACGATCATCATAAATGCAGTACCAGTGCTATTGAAAGTTTGCAACAAGGTATATTAGGCTTAGCCGACCTCCTGCAATTAACCATTAATGCCCTGGATATTATCCGTCAACAATTAGCAGTAGAGATTCAAAAATTTGCCAATGAAAATGTACGGCTCACAGAAAATATTGAGGCGCTAAGCAAGCGCATTGATTTGATTGACAAACAAGTCATGGCCACCGTTAAAATTAATGAGGCATTAGGCGAAACTCAAAGCGGATTAGTAGAAGTTTCTGGAGCCCTTAAGAAGGGAGTGGAACAACAAACCGACTTAATGCAAAAAAATCAGGAAAAATTAGACCGCATCACTGAAGGATACAAGGCCAGTCAAGAGGAGTTAAAGCAAAAAGTTCTGGAAGTGCATAAGGTGAGAGAAGCACTCGGAGCGGATCTTGATAAAGCGCAAATAATGATCGACACGTTGCATGCTACCATATCAGAATTAACGGCGGCCGCCATCGGCAAGGAAGAACAACGCCAGGCTTTCCAGGAAAGACTCGATTTATTTCTAACTAATAAAGAAACGAGCTTTGATACCATAGTGACACGCATCTGCGATGCCGAGAGGAAACTGGTGCTGGTGCAACAAGAGCTTGAAAAATCGAATGCCCGTTATCAAGAACTTCTTGTGATACAAGAAAAACATATAGACACGCTTAAAACACTAAGTACTCCTCCTTCAAATCAGGGCACTCCGCCTACTGATCAACTAACCCCAACAATACCTGTGAGTCAGTTATTGGTTAAGAATGGGTTTTATGCAGAGAAACAAGAAACTGGCAAGGGGTTAGATATGGCAATGCAACCAACACAGGTGTTTAACTAATAATAAAATGACCAAGAACAATCCCCTCTCCTCAGTGGGAGAGGGGCCGGGGTGAGGGTTCTCACTGACCTATTTTTTTCTCCCTTCCAAAGTCAAATCATATGCCGCTAGGGCCGCTTTCACCGCGGTACGCTCACTGATCCGTTGATACCATTTAAGTAAATGAGCAAAACGCTGCACATCAATAGTCTGTTGATAAAAAACTTGAAAACAGTAAATCCAGGGCCAAATGGCCATATCAGCAATGGTGTATTCCTTGCCAGCAATATAAGAAAATTGAGTCAGTTGTTTTTCCATAACCCCTAACAAACGCTCACTTTCATCCGCATAACGTTTGAGTGCATACGGAATTTTTTCATCCATACGATGAAAATGCCCCAATTGACCAAACATGGGACCTATATGAGCTGCTTGAAAAAGGCACCATTCGATAACAGCGTACTTATTGTGCAGTGAATCGGGTAAAAATTGATGATGTTTTTCTGCAAGATATTGCAATATAGCCACGCTCTCAAACAAATAAAAATCGGTTTGCGAGTCATATAAAACCGGAATTTTATTATTCGGGGAAATTTTTAAAAACTCCGGATTAAACTGTTCCCCTTTAGAAATATCAATGGTTTTAATCACATAGGATTGGGACAACTCATGCAGCATAATCGTCGGTTTAATCCCATTGGGTGTTCCAAATGAATACAAGGTATACATGCGAAACCTCCTTGTTATTAGCTCTGAACTGATATTATAGTGTAGTTTTTTCCTTCGCGTAAAACCAGTCTGGCTAATCAATAGGATAAAAAGCCTTCCTTGAAATAAACAAACGATAACCCGTATTGAATTATGTAGCGCGGAGGCATCATTTTAGTCTATTCTTAAAAATCATGAGCAGCGAAAAGGAATTACCCATGAGCTTCAAAGATAAAGTGGCTATTCTCAATAGTTCCCGCATTCCCTTTGTCAAATCACAAACGAACTATTTAGGAAAATCCAATCAGGATATGTTAGGAGCAGCATTAGCTGATCTTATTAGTAAAACTAAAATTCAAGGTGAATTATTGGGTGATTTTATTGCAGGAGCAATTATGAATCATCCTTTTGACTGGAATCTGGCACGCGAAACTGTTTTAGGTAGTGACTTGTCTCCAGAAACTCCCGGATTAACCATACAACGTGCTTGTGGTACGGGTTTAGAAGCAGTCAATTTAATTGCGTTAAAAATTGCTAATGGCCAAATCGCTGCAGGAATAGCAGGCGGGTCAGACACCAATTCCGATATTCCCCTAATTGGCCAAAGAAAACTAACTCATTTTTTAATTAAATTTCAACAGGCTAAGGGGTTGAAGGAAAAACTTAGACTGCTCAAAGAATTTCGCTTGGGCATGTTAAAACCTTTATTACCGGAAGTCCGCGAACCACGCACTGGCTTGTCTATGGGCGATCATTGTGAATTAATGGTTAAAGAATGGCAAATTACCCGTCAGGCTCAAGATGAATTGGCTTTTCGCTCACATCAAAATGCGACGCAAGCCTACAATGAAGGGTTTTATGACGATCTAATAGCACCCTTTGCTTCTCTAAAGCGAGATACCATTACCCGTAAGGATCCTTCTTTGGAAAAATTGGCTTCCTTAAAACCTGCTTTTGATCAATCAGATCAAGGCAGTTTAACTGCAGGAAACTCAACACCACTCACTGACGGTGCCTCTGTTGTATTATTAGGCTCTCCTGAGTGGGCCAAAAGTCATCAACTAGAACCTCTCGCTTATTTTGTGGACTGCGAAGTGGCGGCAATAGATTTTGTGCATGGAGCAGGGTTATTGATGGCACCAACGATTGCTGTCGCTCGTTTATTGGCAAGAAATCGACTGAGTTTGCAAGATTTCGATTATTATGAAATTCATGAAGCCTTTGCTGGTCAAGTATTATGTACGTTAAAAGCGTGGGAATCTGCTGAATATTGTCAAAAATTGTTACATCTCAAGAAGCCTCTAGGAAGTATCGACACACAAAAAATGAACGTAAAAGGAGGGAGTCTTGCCCTTGGCCATCCCTTTGCTGCTACGGGTGGACGTTTGGTGGGTGCGGCCGCCAAAATCCTGGCCAATCAAGGACAAGGACGTATCCTTATCAGTGTGTGCACTGCGGGAGGAATGGGCGTTGCAGCGATTGTTGAACGCTAGTTCCTTCATCCTGATGCAGTGAGGCGATCTCCACGACGCAGGGGATCCCTCGCTGGGCTCGATGACAAAAGGTCTCGCACTTCGGGCTAACCTTAATTATTAACTAATGTATAAACACTTGCTTCTGCTTTTTGTATTCGCTCAGCATGAAGATGTTTGGCTTTACTGGCAAAAAAATTGCCTGCCAGATAAGCGCCCGCCCCGGTGATTGAAGAAACTGCCTCTGTAACCGCCAAAGGAGGGTTGGGGGTATTATGGTTTGGTTTAAAGAAAAAACCACCGCCATAGGTAGCCTTTGCAGCCACCTCAACCGTTTTGTTTAGCAAAACATTCATCGTCTCAAAATACAGTGGAATGTTGAAACTACTGGTTCCCAAATCGATGTTGATATTAAAAGGCATTGATATGGTTGGACCATTATAATAGGCACCAGCCACATAGCGTTCGCCCGAGGGAGGATAGGTGATCTTAGGAACCGTTCTGCTTGAAAAATCAAGTGCCGTGGTGGCAACCGTAGTACTGAGCATCGCCATAGATAGTGCACCAGCAAAAGCTTCTGCACTGACATAACCATACTCTTTCCACTGCGGCTTGGCAATTTGCAATCCATGATTGCGCGCATAATAACGCTGTTCTTCCCTATTTTCCTGCCACTGATTAATCGTTGCGCCTAAAGTTTTTAAGGCAATCCCTGATGCCATGCAAATAGTACTGGCAGTTTGCACCACGCCTGAACTGATGTAATCGGTTACATTATAAGCGGTACCATTATTTATATTATTACTGTACGTCAAAGGAAATGATTCACTAAGACTATAATTTATGTTTGTAAGGTTGACTCCTAAAGTAAAATTACCCGTAGCATTCACTGCACCATAATAGGACGCACTGACTTCTTCTAAATTAAGCATATTAGAGACAGCATACGCTGCTCCCCCCAGAGTACATGCCAAAGTGCCACATACACTCATTGTATCTGCTACTGCATGAACTGTAGTATCAAATGCCCAACTGGTTGCCGACCATAATCTATCCGCCCAACGCATAACCTACATCCTTTTTTACAATAAAAAAAATGACTTGAGCATAATTTTTCATCATGACAAGTCAAAATATCGACACCCAAGCTGTCTTAATTTCTATCAGAACATATCTAAATCAACCGGTCAATAATTTATTGAGATGCAGAATTTTATCGCTGCGAGGTCATCCCTCGCGCTACTCGGGTTCGCCCCGCGAAACACAATGTCTGATGAAGCGCTTGCTGCCCCCCCCCCCGGAGATGAGGTGGATGCAAACATCCTCCTAAAGATGGCGCAAATAAAAATTCATTGCACTCGCTCGATTGGTGAAAAGCCAATTGATTCCTCGATTTAATTCCCGATACATGCTGAACTTGGAATCGATCATGCCCACACCAACAATTTGTTTGGCGGCTTTGAGTCTTTTAACAACCTGATTATTCATTAAAAGATAATGGCCTAAAACGCCCCCATAATGCTCGCGTAAACTGATATTGCAAAATTGACGCACATTATTATGCCCTGCTACCAATAACAGTGCATTTTTTGGAAATTGCGATAAGGAGCTAAAAACTGCCGAATTTAAAGTGAGCAAGTGATAATGTTCTCCAGCAGATAATCCATTCAATGCACGAACTAAAGCGTCTTCATCTTGAAACGGTGCTTTTAATTCGATCAGTAAATGCATGCTCTGTCCATATCGGGCAACAACTTCATTGAGTGTAGGCACTTCTGGGCTGAGTGTTCGTAATTCATTAAAGCTCAGCCGAGCGATTGCTCGATCATGTCCCCATAGACGCTTTAAAGTAGGATCATGATTCACCACGAGTACTTTATCCGCAGTGGCGTGTACATCAAGCTCAATCCCCCAGCACCCCAATTCTTTCGCCAAATCAAATGCCGCTAGCGTATTTTCAATGAGACCCTGTGCGTGATTGTGTGCTCCCCTGTGTGCAATCAAACGTGTGGATTTAACCATCTCCAATGACGGTTTCTCGCGGGGACGGAGCGCAAAATAACCATCCACAGTTCTTTCTATTAGATGAAGTAGCACAAGCACTATTCCTAATCATTGATATTTTAGGCCAATAGAATCTATTGTATGTGGGAGAAATTGAAAAGGCAAAACAGCTGATTTCTCTTTCAATTTGTGTAAAAATAATAGGCTTTTTAATTTATGGTCTGTATATGCCTATAATTACAACCCACATCGATGATGCTATTCGCGATTTGCTTGCAGGAAAACCTGTTGCCATACCTACAGAAACGGTCTATGGATTAGCCGCTCCCATTAATAACGAGCAAGCCATTAGAGCTGTTTTTGCAATGAAGAACAGACCATTAAACCATCCTTTAATCGTTCACGTTGCCCACGATTGGGATCTCAATCAATGGGTCAAAGACATACCAGTCTATGCCCAACAACTCATTAAAAAATTCTGGCCAGGTCCTTTAACTCTTGTTTTACGTCGCAAAGCAGAGCAAATTACTCCATTGATTACGGGAGGTCAGGCTACAGTAGCCATCAGATGCCCAGCCCACCCTATAGCCCAGGAACTATTAATCAAATTAGGGATCCCGCTGGTTGCTCCCTCCGCAAACCCTTTTGGGAAAGTCAGCCCCACAACGGCACAGCATGTGAGTGAATCATTCCCCAATCAAGAATTAACCATATTGGATGGAGGTCGTTGCACTGTAGGTATTGAATCCACCATTATCGATGCAACTCATGCAGCGAACTATCAAATTTTACGTCATGGACTTATTGATGAAAAAACCATCGCCGAAGTCATTACAATACCCTCACTGGACCATGAAAATACGCTGCGAGTTCCTGGAAAATTAGACAGTCATTACCAACCGCAAAAGTTGTTATATTATTTTAACGACAATGAAGCACTGACTCATTTTTGCCAAAAAAATCCAGATAAAATCTACGTTATTGCCAGCAAAAAGCCCCTAGGAATCCTTACAGAGCATTTTCATCGATTGCAAGAACATCCTGAGCAAGTAGCATTTGATCTCTATTATCAATTAAGAAAAGCAGACACATCCGATGCCCAAGTCATTGCGATCGAGCTTCCTCCGGCAATAGGCGCGTGGCAAGGCGTAAGAGAGCGTATCTTAAAAGCAGGAGTTCCCTATTCCAGCTAGTTGAAACATTTTGTGCAAGATTAATCTGAAAAAGCCATTGACAGATCCACAAAATATGAGTAACTTAGCGCCACAATGCCGAGGTGGTGGAATTGGTAGACACGCTAGCTTCAGGTGCTAGTGGGGGCAACTCCGTGGAGGTTCGAGTCCTCTTCTCGGTACCATTAAATCGATTATAAATCCATTTCTATTCGATCCCAATCACGGGAACTTCCAGTCACCCTGGCTGCGCAACACCTTATCTTAAGCATGATTCCGCATAAAAATTTTTAAATGAACCACTTATGAAGTGAAGAAAGCTTGGGCCAAGGCCTAACTTGGCTTAAATACAAAGAGGGTTACCTGAGTGCAAGCAACCAAACTACATTTCGGCTATGATGTGTGTTGGTAAGTTAATTTGCTTCAGTTATTATAGACCAACGTAAAAAGGAGGTTGTGCATGAAAATTATTATCGGAGGTGGAACAGGATTAGTTGGTCAAATTTTAGTACCTGAGTTGATTCAATCAGGGCATAATGTGTATGTCATTGGGCGAGATGAAGAAAAAATTAAACAAACCTTTGCAAACACGGTACACGCAATTTCCTGGGATGAACTTGATCTGTTAAATCCGAATGAATTCGATGTAATTATTAATTTAGCTGGTGAAAATATTGCGGATGATCGTTGGACTGACAAAACAAAAGAAAGATTGCTCTCAAGCCGCATTGAGACAACCAGCCAATTAGTGCTATGGGGAATTAAAGCCGAAGCAAAAAAGCCTCATTTATATAATGCAAGCGCAGTAGGCATTTATGGATTACAGAAAAAACAAGCAGCAAACAATCTTACGTTTACGGAAACGACCCCCCCTATTGATTCGCCTGAAACCAGTTTTTCGACTCAGCTCGTTACCCAGTGGGAACAAACCGCCAAAAGGGGTTTTGAATTGGGGATGCCGGTAACCCTAATGCGTTTTGGTGTGGTTTTAAAGCGTGGCGCTGGGATGTTAAAAAAATTGGAATTACCTGCAAAATATGGTCTGGGCGCTGTACTGGGTTCTGGTGAGCAACCTTTAGCATGGATTGACAGTACTGATCTGGTTGAGGCTATTATGTTTTTAATCGCTCATCCAGAAATTACCGGCCCAGTGAATTTAGTTGCCCCAGAGTGTGTATCACAAAAAACATTTACCAAAACATTCGCCCAGGTGCTCGAAAAACCTGCTTTTTTGCGAATGCCTGCCTGGGTTGTAACGCTTTTATTCGGACAAATGGGTGAAGAATTATTATTGTCAGGACAAACCGTGGCCCCACAACGTTTGTCAGAGTATCAATATGATTTCAAATACCCCACTTTATTATCTGCTTTAACTAAAGAATTTGGAGGTTAAATTTATGAGTCTTCGCTTGTTATCCCTGGAAGAAGTAAAACAAAGTATCACCATGAGTCAAGCAATTATGGCAATGGAAAATGCGTTTATTCAACTCGCAAAACAACAGGTTAAATTGCCATTAAGAACAGGGATGACGATTGAAGAAGAAGAGGCGCTGACTTTAACCATGCCAGCTTATTTGGCCCAAGATAAAGCTTTAGGTTTGAAAGTGGCCTCCATTTTTCCCAAAAATAGCGCACGCAATAAACCCTCAATTACCGGTTTTATTATGTTGCTTGATGCCAGTACTGGTGAGCCTCAGGCATTAATGGATGCAGGGTACCTCACTGCATTGAGAACCGGAGCAGTTTCTGGATTAGCAACCCAATATTTTGCGGCAGAGCACGCAAGTCATGCAGCAATCATTGGATCAGGAGTGCAAGCAGAGACCCAGCTTCAGGCTGTAGCAACGGTACGTGATATAAAACAGGTCTCAGTCTGGTCAAGAAATATTAAAAGTGCAGAACAATTCGCAACAAAATTTGCAAACCAATACACGATTAATGTCTATGATCATCTATCCTCTGCGGTTAAAGACGCGGACATTATCTGCACTGCCACTGCCAGTACTGAACCCTTAATTCACTTGCAGGACCTACAACCTCATGTACATATTAATGCCATCGGCTCCCACACCCCCAAGATGAGAGAAATCAGTGATAATGTGCTCAAACACAGCGTCGTGATCGTCGATCAATTAAGTGCGGTGATGGCGGAGGCAGGCGAAATTATCAGTGCAGTCCAACAAAATCAGATAAAGCAAGAGGATATTATTGAGATTGGTAATTGGTTAATGCTTAAACAACCGAATTACAAAAACCAAATCACGGTTTTCAAATCAGTAGGGCTTTCGATTCAGGACGTAAGTGTCGCCTCTGTTGTTTATCAAAATGCGGTCCATAAAAACTTGGGCACTGCATTTGTGTTAAATTAAGCGGAATTGATATAGCCTGTACCCTGGGTTCGTAGCGCTAACCCAGGGTACGATTATACTCAGAATTTTTCCATAGATGTTAGATAATTTCCCCTAACGCCTGACCAAAGCGTATGACACTTCCTGCTTTTAATTCTTTATTCCAATTCATTTGATTACCATTTGCAAACAGCAAAACCACTGTGGAACCTAATTTAAAATACCCCATTTCCGCCCCTTTAGCCATTTGCTTGCGCTTTTCGTGTTGGTATTCAAAATCAACACGGTTTTTGCTGCGTTTGATTTCCCCATGCCAACTGGTTCCTATCGCCCCAACTATAGTCGCTCCGACCATCACCATCACCATGGGGCCTATTTTAGTAGAAAAAAAGACAGCCAATCGTTCATTACGAGCAAATAATCGGGGTACAACTCGAACCGTCGAGGGTTGGACTGAAAATAAAGCACCAGGCATATAACTCATGGAAATGAGCTCGGCATCAATAGGCATGTGGACACGATGATAATCTTTAGGTGATAAATACAAGGTAGCGAAACGTCCATTAATAAATTGCGCCGCCAGATCTTTAGGACACATTAAAAGATCTTCTACTGAATAATAATGCCCTTTTGCCTGTATGAGTTGACCTTGCTCTATAGATCCTATTTCACTAACACAGCCATCTACCGGCGAAATAATGTCCGCTTGGGCCAATGGCCTGCTTTCTGCTTTTAAATAACGAATAAAAAAATCATTAAAACAAGCGTACGCAGTAGGATCTTCGATTAAAGCTTCACTCATATTAACTTGGTATTTATTGATAAAGCGTTGAATGATGTAATTCTTTACCTTGTGATGTTTCACGTCCGCCAAGCATCCAGCTAAAGTCGTGAGCCCATGTTGAGGAATCAGATATTGAGGCAATGTTTTTAGTAAATCAAAGGACATATAAAGCTCTTGCAACGTTTTAGAAAAAAGGATCATAACCTATACTGCTAATGCTCACAAACTTAGTTGCGAACATTAGAAGTACAACACGCTTAATAAGAACAACCTTCCGTGAGTTGCAGTTGGCGCTGGGTCGCAGTAATTGTTTCATAATGATTTTTCACATCACCCAGATAAAATTTTTTATGCTCATCCAAAGCAAATTGTGCGATTATTTGATATTTTGGATCTTGTAATAGCTCTGGAAACTTAGTTGTTTCTTTTTTAATCGTCTCGATGATTTTGGTAAACAAACAGTCGTTTAGTGCTGAGGAATCTTGCCCGTTCATAAAAATTAAGGCGAGCGCTTTTGAATGAGAATTTCCCTGTAAATAACCCTCTACTTCGGGTCTTCTGGATGCCCCCCAAATGCTTCCCCATGATGACCCTTCATATTTTTTTAATGATGATTCGATTAAGCTTTTAAATGATCGTTCGGTTAGAGTATCTACCCATTCATACATGCCTTTAAACAACATCGAGATTCCGCGATCACTGTAAGGATGAGTAAAGCGTTTGTCTTTCTTGGCAAAATACACGACATCACGGGTAAAATCGACAATCCCTTTTTCAAAACTTTTATCTCTTATTGCTTGATCAATACTTGGTATGGGGTATTTTTCAAGCATAAACGGAGTGAGACCATTGATAAGCAAGGTATTCAATTCCCCATCTTGTTTTGTACCTGAACTTAAAATATACGCCAAACGTTGATCCCCACTCTCAGCAGAACTGGTCTTTAAATACCTTTTGACGGATTCTGTTCTTTTGCGAAAAGAAAAGGTTTCGATGTAAGGGGCATATTTTTTATCAACAATATCGGTTATATAACGCTCTAAATCTTCAGGCTTGATGGATTTAGCCCAAAGAAACAACGAATCATAATATTGATTTTTCACATCTTCATGCGTAAAAGGCAAAATCTCTCTCTTCACCGCAAGTAATGCTTTTTCCATGAGTTCGTCTGTCTTTGTTAAATGCAACTGGAAATTGACCTGTTCAGCGATCAATTTAAGACTCTCAGCGATATTATTAAATCCAGCGGCATGGGTTGTAGTATTTGCCAAGGCTTGGCAAATTTTTAAATTATGTGTTTTATACAGTAAGCCCAGCTTATCTGAAAACTCAAGGTTATCCTCTTCTGTGAGATCCTTACGTTCTTTTTCATAATAGGTTTCGATAACTGTTCGGAACTCATTAACAAAAGCAACCATAGATAATACGGCATCGCGTAATTTACTGTCTCTATCAACACTAATTTTTGCCGCGATTGTTTCAGCATCGAGTTGAGGGAGGTTTCCAAATAACTCCCAGGCACTGGTTATCGTATCATCTGTAGCTTTTTTGCTATCCAGTTTGGAAATTTGTACATGCGGAGGATTTGTCGTTTCTTTAAGTAAGGAGTTGGTTAGTCGGTATGCACTGTGGATCAGCTCTTTGATTGTTGGAGCAAATGCATCGCGCCAAACCTGATGATAGCGTTTTTGTAACTCGTCAGGATCAAATTTAAACTGCTCTTCCTTTGCATAGGTTGTCTCATTTTCTTTTTTGATCCACTCCGCAACGTTGCGGTAAAACGAAGGTTTTTGATAAAGCGCCAAATAAGTAGGAGGCAGCGGTAGCCCATAACCATTATCCAAGCATCCCATATAAAAGACGACCACTCGGTATAAGTTATCGTAATGCTCCTGATACAAAGCCATCATAAAATCAACAAATGACTTTTTGTCCGTATCTGCATTACAAAATTGAGGAAATAACTCTTCATATTTTGCTCGTAAGCTGGGATCCGTTTCATCTAAGGAGGTGTAATTTAAAGGTAAATCACCAAAAAGCTCTGTTAAGCGTTTGCGTTGTAACTCCGGTTGAAAGGTCAATAAGGCTTTTAGCGCTGCAGCCAATTTCTGTTCTTGGGCAAGGGAGTTCTGAGCCAAACGGGCGAATTCGGTAGGGTCTGCATACGCTTTAGGTAGCTTTTTAAGCGCTTGTTCCTGGACCCCTGGGACAATTACCGGAATGGTAACTTGTCCTGGATGTTGGTAGGGCGGCCAATGATAAGGCATGGATTCCTGAACATTAGGAAAAGCCTCATAATCACGCACCGTTAAAGTGACGTGCGTTTTCGGAACGCCAATCACCGCTCGTGGTACTTTCATGTAAATGGTGAACCAATAGAAAAACATATCGAAATCGATATCACCAGCTAAACTGAGGTTATGGGGATGAGAATCATCATCATCAAGAAACCATCGTCCCAGTAAAAGTTCCATGATGTTATGTTCAATCAGGGTTTTAACACTGGGGGCAACTTGTTCCTTCAACGTACTATTAACAGGAATGCCCTGGCTGGCAAAGTGAAACGGTTTAAAATCCTCAATACCAATAGAAAGCGTACCGATCAATTTGTCTTGAGTGTGGCCTCTCTTTGAGGTGATTTCTAAAATAGTGCTCTTTATCGCGCGCAGCTGTTCGCTTAACGGCTGTTCGGGATTATAATTGGGGATGTCCTTTACGGCTATTGTATCTTTTTTTATTAGGCCTTCAGGAGTCTTAACTAAATATTGGAATGCGTCTTTCTCAAATTTAATATAAAGGGTGTTGTCTTTAATCGTCTCATGGCGATCGGGCATTAATTCAAGGTCGTACTCCTCGAATACCAACCGCTCTTCCGCGGATCTTTTTCCTTGAAATGATCTTTTTAATGATGAGGTTGCGACGCTTATTTTAGCTAATAATTCAGGATAGTGATTTTTAGGTTCTAATTTTTTAAAAAACGCTTTTTTGACCACTCCATCTTCTTCAAAGGTAACCTTAAAGGTTTGATGAGAGCTATCGGATATCGCTGTTTTTTCTGAATACGTGAGTTGACTATGCCTCAGTGCCTTTTTTGGAATTCCCATATTTTAATCCATTAAATCACAGTCGTCCTTTTAGAATAGTTCATATTAGGCAGAAATAATCAATAAGTTCAAGAATAATTTTCAAGCAGATAACAAGGAAACTAAACAGTAAAAAGCAAACACCAACCCTGTCAGCACTCTTTATGTCAGAAAGGTGTGTAAAAGAGAATTTCTCTTTTTTTTCATTGGGTAAGCCCAGGAGGGAGATGAGTTCCTGGGCTAAGGGTTGTAGCGTTTAAGGGCTACATTGGATTTAACACATTGGAACACTTGATATGATTGACCAAATACTATTTTCGTCTGTTTTTTCTGGTTCTACAAGCTTTAGAACTTCCTTATCCAGTGCGCGTATTTCCTCTCCTGAGGTCGTTTGATTGAAAAACCAGAGGTTTCCAGTCATTTTATATTTAACTGCGTTAGCACTAAAAGCGGTCAAGACCGTAATCACAAGGTTAGCAAGAACAATTAACGCATCAATTATCATTTTATAATTCCCCGGCTCCATTTGGGGATCAACGATATCAAGAATCTCTTTTTCAGCACCCCTTAATCGCTCACGCACCTCAATCTCGGGATCCATAAGCGCCTCGTAAGCCAAGGTATATAACTTTCTTCGATACGCTTCTTGTGCTTTTTCCCAGTCTTTACGCATTTGTTGATACGTGTCAGAGCCTGCCAAACGCTCAGAAATTACTTTGCATTGCGCTTCCACGCGCAAAAGTACTTGTCGAAAACGCTTGGCTTCTTCATCCTCTTGTGCTGCGAACTCAACCATCACTTTGAGCATCTTTAATTTCTGCATTAACGTAACGCACATAAATCGCTCGCGTAAATCTTCCGCTAAAGCCCTTTGCTGGGGGTCGGCCAGTTGCAGTATTTGATTCCCTTGCGTTTGGACTCCATGAATCACACCGCTATAAAGAACTGTGATCAATGTCTTCTTATGCGCTTCATCCTTGATATTCACCAACTGCGGCAAAAACAGGCGTAAAGCCTGACCTCGAGCATCTTTTTCTAATACCAACTGATATTCTTGAGGAGTACTATCACCTGATTTTTTTAATTGCAGCAATGCCATGTTTGCAGCGTGTAATTCTTGAGAAGTTAACTTATATAATTTCGATTCAAGATCAGCACATTCTTTTAGCTCGTCATTAAAATGATGCCTAATCGAATCCTGTAAATAAAGGTGAGGATTTGAAGCACGTTGCTCGAGTCGCTCAATATCAATCGTTTTTGTTTGATCTAAAGCCACTAAACTCGAGGCCATTAGAGGACAGTCCTGCGCTTCATTAGCGATTCGCTGATATCCATCCTTAGATAAAGCGCCTTTGACCCAAAAAATCAAACAAAGCATCTTACAGTCTTCATCACGGAAAGAATGAATAAGCGTTAATTCCTCAAGTTTTGTCGGATAATCAAAAAATTCTTTGGCCTCTATAGCCAGAGCTGGCTCCAGATCAATGAGTTTGTTTAAAGCCTGGTAATACTCTTCCTTTGCTAAAATACGACGAATTTCTTCATCCGTATAGTTTTGTTCGAGTAAGAAAGGGAGTAACTTAATTTGCGTTTCATTCCACATGAATGCGCTGAATTTTTCTATCAGATCAAAATTAGCGAGTAATTTCCGGTTTTCTTCAAGCAGTCCTTTTTCATAAAAAACGATAAGGGTTTTTATTAGGCTCTTATTAATGCGCTCATTATCAGTTAGTTGATGCGCCTGAATTTCCTTTAATTGAAGAGCCTGAATTTCCTTGCATAATGGACTGGATTCCGACAACAGATCTTTAAGTACGTCAGCAGACAAAGAAAGCTCGTCTTGTATTTTATAGTGCAGAATCTTGTCCAGGGCTGGATTATCTGCAAATAGTGCGGGTAAATTAAGCTCTGAAAAGGGTATGGGTCCACCGCGCAGTGCTACGGTTTCTTGCTCTACTTGTAATTTTCGCATCAACAGCGCAATGCGTTGAAAACGTAAATTAATCGTGTTATCCCCATTAAGTGCATTTTGTAATAAAAAATTTGGCAAAGCTGAACCAATTTGCAGTAATAGGGGTTCTAGAGAGGGCACTAAAGAAATGGTCAATCCAGAATGAGGGACTTTAATCGACGGGGTTAAATCAAAACTTGATAAATAGAAAATTGCTCTATCTTTTGGAGCTGCGTGGCTATTTTTTTCCAGGGCCATTACCCATTGCTTGGGGTCATCCTTGCGATACATTACCAAAAGCCCACAAGTCTCTCCAGCATCGTTAATGTAGGCAAAGTTCTGACGTACTAAATTCGCATGAGAGACCTCCGAAGATTCCCCTACCTTTTTTAGCGGATCAGGCCCAAATAAAAATGCTAAATTACCTGCCGTCATATCTCCTTGTAAATAAAATTTTCCCAGAGCCTGGGTAGTCCAGATTTTAAAATGTCTTATTGCTTGCTGTAAGCTACCCAAAAAATGAACGGCAGGAACATCCCGCAAAATGGTTTTTGTGTCATTTTTTTGTTCTGCGATGAGCGTATCCTGTCCAAATGCATGAAAAATTTGCTGTGCAGTTCCCTGTACCCAGTAAGGCATAATTCATTTCTCAATATGACAAATTGAGAGTATTATAACCAATAATTCAACTGATGGTGATGCTTTTTTGCAAAAATTGCATTATTAATACCGAAAATTCAGTTCGCAGCATTCCAGAGCAAGAAAAAGCAGATTATTGCTCATCATAAAAATTTTTTGAGAAATTCTATGCACCGCCCTTTATAGGCATTGCGTAGGTAGAAAAGTGTTATTAGGCAAGAAAGAATATGAAATGCAATATCATAGGCGCAGGTCGATTAGGTAAAAATTTAGCCTTGGCTTTATTTGAGGCTCAACTCATTAGCTCATTTTCGATTTGTAATCGCAGTTTAGACAGCGCGCAAAAAGTCTGCCAAGAGCTTGGTTGCGGACAAGCAATTGCTAACATAGAGCATTTACCTGCAGCGGAGATAACCTGGATCTGCTGTAATGATGATGCCATGAGCCATGTTGTCGACACTCTGGTGCAACATCCTGTTTTAAAACCGCAGTCTATGGTTATTCATTGCAGCGGGGTTCAAAATTCTGCTTTACTGCAGCCCTTAAAGCAACAGGGGTGTTTGGTCGCCAGTTTTCATCCTCTTAAAGCATTTAAAAGCAATTACCTTGATGCGGCGGCGTTTCAGCATGTGGATTGTGTGCTCGAAGGCGATGCCGAAGTCTGTGACTGGTTAATACACGCGTTTACGCCGTTGGGCGCGAATCTTATCGCCATCGAACCTGACGCCAAAGTTGCCTATCATGCGGCAGCATGCATGGCCGCCAATTATTTAATTACCTTAGCAGCCTGTAGTGAGGAATTATTTCTGCACGCAGGAATTAATCCCCAGCAAAGCCGGCAGATGATGATCAACTTAATGCAAGGGAATTTAAATAACTTATTGCAAACCCCACACATTGCCGAATCACTCACCGGCCCCCTGGCAAGAGGCGATGTGCAAACCCTGGCCCTGCATTTGCAGGCTATAGAAAACCCTGAAATTAAGCGCTTGTATCAAAGCGCGGCATTGAGTACGTTACCGTTAACGCAATTATCCGCGGAAATAATAGAAAAAATTAAAGCGCTTTGTAGAGGGGATAAAGGGAATTTTTTACTAGAAAAATAAATGATTGAAGGTCCCGAATTACTGCTCCGTCTTCGCCCGGATTTATATTTAATCCTAGCCTGGGTGAAGGCGAAAGCCATAACCCCGATTTCGCTGCGCAGCACTCAGGCTACAATTACTAATCTTATTTGATTCAATAGGTAATTATAGACTATTACTAAACGATTCTTCTCGAGAGCTAGGTGGTTGAGCAACACCATTTTTATCAGCCTCGGATGATACCTTTTTATCTACGACAACACTACTAGTTCTTCTCAGAGGAGGCGCTTCCACTTTCGCAACTTTAGTTGCTTTCACGCCAACAGCTGGGTTACTTATATATTCTGCAAAAGTAACTTTACCATATGCGCCCTTACGTAAACTGGACAAATCTTTTGCCAATCGCTGTTCTTCTGGCGTTTCTGCAACATGAGAAAGAACACCGGAGCGAGCGTTAAGGAATGTGCCGCGCACCTCGTCATCACTGGTTCCAGGCGTTCCTGTCGCATTTTCCGCAGAGGCATGTTTAGTCCGAGTACTTCCATACTCACTATAAACTCGAGCTTTTTCCGTTGGAGAATCGTTATAACTGATGATTTTTCCTTCTTGTGCAAATTGCTTTTTCATCATTACACGTTGCTCAGCTTGCTCCAATGCTCTATCGGCCGAACTCATGCAGCCACCTCTTAAGCTTCCTAAGCTTTCAGCCAAAATGCCTTCATAAGTACTCTTATACATTTCCCGTCGATCATCCCGATGTTTAATCCACTGTGGCAGACTAAAGGGCAGCGTAATGAGACCAGCAACAGCCTTTAATCCCACTGCAGCTACTGTCATAGTACCGCGTACAACCCAATCGATCACATGGCCTAAAATAGGAACTTGACGTACATAGTCGCGAGTGAAATTGGCAATATTACGACGGGCTGAACCTAACCAGGTTTCATGAACCGTGCACTTTAATTCGACTGCAGCCTGTGCACTTAAGGCGATATTTTCCCTGACATCTTTTGGCAACCCCTTAAATGACCCATTATCGTCTCTTAACTCGTTTGTGAGCCCCTTAAGAGCATTTTTAACTTTTTCGCCACGAAATTTAAAGGGGGTAACCAACGAATGATCGCGAGAATTTAAAAAATCTATGACATGAGTTAAGTCATTATTCGCGCCAGGATATTTCTCCCGGACTTTAGCAAACATATTAACGGCATTGCCAATAAGCTGACGGGCATCGTTATAGTCATTATTTCTGACGCGGGTGCGTGCACTCCACATATTGATACCATTGTTGGTTTCTAATAAATCAATATTAACTTTTTGCCAATCATCAGAAATTTCGTCATACTCTGCAAACTTATTCGATATGAATTTGATCTCACCAGTCTCCTTGTTCCTTAAAATAGTACTGTTTTCTAGCATCCTGCGGACTGCAGCATTTGCCTCTGTTTTAGAATCAATAACCGATGCTTGCATTTTTGAGGCTTTTGCTTTGGATTGATCAGGGGAAAAAGTAACTTCATCACCAATTAGCGTTTGGTGCAAAATAGTGTATGGAATAGGATCATCACCTATAATTGTCCCCCATTTTTCCATGAAACTATTTAATCCTGATTCTAACCGCGCTTTAGTGACTAATTGCAAATGGTTCCAATCCGTAACCTCTTGACGACTCTTGGTATCACCAACACCTAAAGGCTCGGTTACAGCTACACGTTCATGAGAACTGAGATGGCTCACATTACCATCCTTATCAATAATGATATCAGTGCAATCAAAAGCATTAGCAGGGTTTGGTGTATAACGAGACATGGGTGTAGAAGATTGTTTCTTCAATTGCTGCAAATTCTCAGTCAGAAATTGCTCGAACCATTTCCCACCGCCAACTGCTGTTGTTAGTTTTTGTTTCCAAGGTTGCGTACCATCCCAAAAGTTAATCGCTTCCTCGGTCTCAGAATCAGTGCGTTTGAATTCTGCCGCACCAAATTCCATTGGCTTGGCATAGCGTAACACTTGTACCTCATCCTCTTGTGCCATACCTTTCTTATCGATGACGCATATTGGCATAGAAATATCTTTTTTCCAGAGAAAATCACGAACAAAGTTAATGGCCTCAATCGCTTCCTTTTTCTTTCCTACAACATTACGTTTAACTAACAGATCTACTAGAGCGCCATTAAAACGAGCCAACTCTTTTCGCGCGTTTTCCATTCCTTCTGCTTGATCTTCATTATCACGATGAACCTTCATATTGCTCTGGAATTTATTGAGTAACTCAGTCAAATCTTGCAAAGCAGGATCTCGAGCCCCGAGCATTGCCTCAATAGAAGGCTTATCATATTTTAAAATTTCTGTCACTGCCCGAGCTGAATCTAGACCGCGAGCAAAGATATCATCAACATCACTCTCGATATTTTTATCTGAACGAGGGTAAACACGAACCTTTTCATTCTCAAAATCAACCACTTTCGTCTTACGATTAAGACTTTCCAGTCGCAAGTCTCTTAATTTTGTTTGTAATCCATCATGTGGCGACTCTCCTTGAATAGATTGCACCCATTCTGGCTTCCTGGTGATTGCATCATCCCATGTTCTGCTAGTTTCAACAAAATCAAGATCCTTGGTAGCATCATGAAGTTTCTTTGCTTGTGCTTTAGTTAATGGCATGACTTTTCGTCTAATTAAATTTCATCTTGTATAAACTATAGCATAAATTTATTAACAAATTATTACGAAGGAAAGTGCTCTAGTTAGCGCGAATATGCCTCAAATTACCTATTGTCTAAGTTCCTCTTAATTCAGAAATGCAAGCATTTTGAACGATCATGGCTATAGACATTTTATCTTAACAATTGATTAATAAGATGGAGGTCCAAATTACACCGCTATTCATGTAAAATAGAATGTAAAAACGTAGCCTGGGTGCAGCGCAGCGGAACCCAGGCTACAATATAAAATGAGGAAAACATTTATTCCAAAGACATTTGAAATACCTAAAGCCCAGCTTCTTTCAAATTTGCGGTATTGGCATTCTTCTTCGCTTTTCTTTTTTCTTGCCAAGTCACCAGCATGACAAAGAATGCAGGTACAAAGACCACCGCCAGGCAGGTTGAGGCCAACATCCCGCTGCACACGGCGATACCAATCGAGCGCCGGGCATTGGCACCGGCGCCGGTAGCGAATACCAAGGGCATCACCCCGAGGATAAATGCAAAAGAGGTCATCAAAATAGGACGAAAACGGGTTTTCGCGCCAATTACCGCGGCTTCCATGATGGACTTATTATGCAGCTCATGTTCTTCTCGTGCCACCTCAACAATCAAAATGGCATTCTTCGCCGCTAATGCAATCAGCAGTAATATCCCGATTTGGGTGTACATATTATTGGAAAGTCCCAAAGCGGATAGGGCAAAGACGGTTCCAATCAAGGCTAGAGGCACGCTTAACAAAATCGCTGCCGGGGCAATCCAATTTTCATATTGGCCCGCCAAAATCATATACACCAAAACAAGCGACAAGATAAAAATATAATAACTCATATTTCCCGCAATCTTTTCCTGATAGGCAGTACTCGTCCATTCGTAAGATATCCCTGCGGGTAATACCTCTTTAGCAACCCGCTCCATCGCCTGCATGGCTTGACCCGAACTGTACCCTTGCGCGGCCATGCCATAAATATTACTGGAAGGATATAAATTATAAAGAGAAATAATGGGTGGCCCAACAGTAGGTGACATATCGGTCAGTGTACCCAAGGGCACCATTTCACCTGATTTATTTCTAACATAAAAATTACGCACATCGCCAACGGTCATCCGTGAATCGGCATCTGCTTGGACATAGACCTGAAATACCTGCCCGAATTTTGAAAAAAGGTTTACGTAGGAGGAGCCAAGGTAGGTTTGCAAGGTTTCGGTTGCATCCCCCACAGTAACGCCCAAAGTTTCTGCTTTAACTCGATTGATGGGCGCCGCAAGCTGCGGTGCTGAAGCACGAAACGAAGTCCTCAACCGTTGCAATTCCGGTTGTTGGCTTGCATAGAGAATCAACTGGTCCGTCGCGCTTTGTAATTTGCGATAATCAAATGATCCATCTTGTAATTCAAGTTGCATTTGAAAACCGCCCGAAGTCCCTAACCCTTGAATCGGTGGCGGGATCATCACCAGCACTTTAGCGCCCAAAGTTTTCTCTGCAATCGCATTCATTTTTTTGTAAAGGGAAAGCAAATCTTCGTCTTTACCGCGCACACTCCAATCTTTAAACATCACATAAAGAACGCCGCCATTGGCAAGGGGAGCACTATTATCCAAAAGCGAAATTCCATCAATGGTGATGACGTTTTCTATACCACCAATTTTAGAGACTTGATCACTTAAATCATGTAACAATGCCTCTGTTCGCCCTAAACTGGCCCCATCAGGTAATTGGACGTTCATCATCGCATAACCTTGGTCTTCCATGGGTATAAATCCTGTAGGGACCCGGCTCAGACCGATAATCGCCAAGACGACAAGGGCTATACCAATAAGGCATACGGTTTTATTTTTATGAACAAGTCGGTCGATAAAGCCAATGTAGTTATTTTCTATAGGATAATAATATTTATCGAATAAACGGAAAATAAAGTTTTTCTCTTTCTGGGTGTCAACGGGTTTAAGCCACAAAGCACATTGAGTGGGTTTTAAAGTCATGGCGTTAATCGCGCTGATAAATGCGGTAGCCGCAATAACCAGTGCAAACTGGGCATACATCGCGCCAGTTAATCCTGGCATGAACCCCGCAGGCACAAATACTGCCATTAATACCAGCGTAATTCCAATAATTGGTCCCATTAACTCCGTCATTGCATTAATTGCTGATTGTTTGGGCGAGGTGCCACGCTCGATATGCTGGGTTACGCCTTCGACAATCACAATCGCGTCATCAACCACAATTCCGATGGCTAAAACCAAGGCAAATAAGGTTAATAAGTTGATGGAATAATGGAGTATGAACATGGCAAAAAATGCACCTATGATGGTCACAGGCACGGTGGTAGTAGGTACCAAAGTAGCGCGGGCGTTTTGTAAGAACAGCAGAATTACGACTAAAACCAAGATACCTGCTTCGAATAGGGTTTTGTACACCTCGTCAACAGATGCTTTTACGAAAATGGTGGTGTCAAATGGAATCGAATACTCCATCCCTGCAGGAAATTTTTTTGCCATTTTGGCTACGGCATTACGCACCTCATTGGCGACTTGCAGGGCGTTGGCCCCTGGCAATTGATAAATACCAATTGCCGCCGTCGGTTTATTATTCAATTTTGCGAGTTGGCTGTAGCTATTTGAGCCTAACTCCACACGACCCACGTCACGAATGCGTACGATTTGCGCGCTACTGCTTGCATTAGCGCTTTGATTTGGTGTTTGGGCAACTGTTTTCACAATGATGTTTTCAAATTCACTGACATCAGCAAGTTGTCCTGGTACATTCACGGTAAATTGATAAGGTTGTTTCCCTACCGCGGGTGGTGCGGCAATTTGTCCAGAAGAAACCTCTTGGTTTTGATGGCTAATGGCCTGCAAGACATCACTGGGATTGAGGGAGTAGGCCAACATTTTTCTAGGATCCAGCCAAACGCGCATTGCATAAGTACCCGTTCCAAAAATAATCACATTACCTACGCCAGGCAAGCGCGACAACTCATCTTGCATGTTAATTGCAGCGTAGTTATCAAGGAACAATCCATCGTACTCACCATTTTTGGAGGTTAGGGTAATAAATTGCAAAATCGCAGTCGATTTCTGCTGTACCACCACTCCTTGTTTTTGCACTGACTCGGGTAATTGTGCCATAGCCGCTTGCACCCGATTTTGTACCAATACTTGTGCAAAATTAAGATCCGTACCGATAGAAAAGGTAACAATAAGCGTATAAGCCCCACTATCGGTGCTGGTAGATTGCATATACAACATGTTTTCCACCCCATTCACTTGCTGTTCAATGGGCAAAGCGACGGTTTTGATGAGTGTTTTCGCATCAGCGCCAGGATAGGTGGTGGTCACCTGAATGGTGGGGGGCACAATAGCAGGATATTGAGAGACAGGTAGTGCAATAATGGCTACCAATCCCAGCAGCACTATGAGTAGCGCAATAACGTTTGCCAATATAGGCCGCTCAATAAAAAATTTTGAAATCATTCTGCCGTCTTCTCACTTTTTGTAACAATCCCTGAACCATGCACCACGGCCATTAAGCTAAATACTTTTCCGTCGCCCCTTGGGAAAGAGGTGCCCGTCAGGGCGGATAAAGGTTTAATTGGGCTACGAAACGCTCACCCCTGCCCCTCTCCCACGAGCGAGAGAAGGGGTTCTTAACTTAGCGGCCGTGGAACGACACATACCTCAATTAATGCTTGGCTTCTTTATGTTCTTGGTCTTGATCATCTTTCGTTGGTACAGCCTGTTGCCGAGGCTCCACTTTATTTCCAGGAGTCGCATATTGCAGGCCATCGATAATTACCTGGTCTTGAGCATCAAGTCCCGTAGCGATCCCACGCATTCCATTCTCTACACTACCTAAAGTGACTCGCTTCAATACGACGAGATGGTTCGTATCGACAGTTAAGACATAAGCGCCGATTTGATCGTAAAGAATCGCGGAATCAGGCACTGTTAATTGCTTTTTGGGTTTGGATATCGCTACACGTACCTGCACAAAGAGTCCTGGTACAAAAATATAATCTTTATTTTGCAAAAGGGCACGCAGCTCCATTGTTCCCGTAGATGCATTAAGGCCTGTATTCACAAAATCAAGTGTTGCCTTGTACTTGAAGGTTGTATCGCCTTGTAAGCTCACGTCAACCGGAATTTTGTTAATATCTTTTGGTTTAAATCCACTCGCACGCGCAGCAGCACGCAATTTGATTAAATCAATTTCATTTAGATTAAAGTAAACATAGATAGGATCAATCTGCTCTATGGTAGCTAAATTCGTGGCTTCGCCGTGGCCTACAAGATTACCAACATCAACCAAATGTCGACCAATTCGGCCATCAAATGGGGCTGAAATATGGGTATAACCGTAATTAATGGCCGCATTGATTTCTTCGGCTTCTGCTTTATCCAATTCGGCAGCAATTTCTAACGTTTTGGCATACCATTTTTCGACTTCATTGAGCGAGGTAGCGTGTTCTTTATACATACGCTGTTGGCGTGCGTACTCTGATTTATTGTACACCAGCGAGGCCTTTGTGGCGGCAACAGTTGCCTTAGCAGCCCTAAGTTTTTCAAAATACGGCTCGGGTTGAATGACAAAAAGCTCTTTTCCTTTTTTAACAAATGTTCCATCAACAAACTCTATGGAATCAAGATAGCCTTCAACACGAGCGACCAGATTAACTGAATTATAAGCTACCGTATTTCCTGTTTGGGTCACATATTCGGCCATTTCTGCCGGTATTGGTTTTTGCACAACTACTGGCGGCGGCGGGATCGTTGGAACATTACTTTTGCCAAAAAAATGCACCATCAAATAGATGAGAAGTAAAACAGCAACAGCTATCCCTGCCATTTTGACCGATTTAGAATCTTTATAGTTCATACCTGATACCATTTTATTTATTCCCAAATTTCCTTTCTCCATTTAAGAAAGAATGGTGTCGTACTGCAAGGGATAAAGAAACTATTGTTTCATCGGCCCCTCACTTCGACCTTACTGCGATTAAAAGAAAATATCCCTTCCTCTCCAGAGGGAGCAGGCGTCAGGACGGATGAAGGTATTGAGTATGGCCAATGCCCCTCACCTCCGCCTCTCTCCCGACAATGGGAGAGGGGATATTTTTTTCCTCCATCCAGGTAAGTGTTTCTACCACTTAGGCAAATTGCTCTACCACCTGGGTAAACTCCTCTACCACTTAGGCAAATAAAGTTCTTTTATCCTTTCTTTCTTAGTTCGAGGTGCTTCGTGATTTTGTTGTTTGAGCAAAGTACCCCAGTTGGTTCGTGCTGCCATTTCCGCTTTAATTTGTTGTGGTACCACATCATGAGTACCGCGGATTTCCCAACCACCGCCAAGTGCACGATAAAGAGCGACTAATGCCTGGGGAATATTCGCTTGCGCATTCACCAACGAAGTCTGCACACTTAATTGTTGCTGCTCGGCATTAAGCACCGGTGTAAAATCTGTTTCGCCGTTAATGTAACGAATTATTGCGAGTTTCAACGTTTTGATTGCAGCAGCGTTTGCTTGCGTTAAGGAGCGCTCCGCTTTTTTGGCTTCAATGTAGGCGGTAATATTATTTTGCACTTCTTGCTGTGCCTTTAGAACCAGATTGACATAATTTAATACGGATTGCTGGAATACGGCATCTTGTGCCCGTACCGCGTTGGTGATTTGGCCGTAATTAAGTATTGGCCATGTCAGCGTTGGTCCGGCAGTTATAGAGCGATTTGACCAATTAAAGAGATCGGCAAGGGAGTTTGACCCGATATTGTTTGAAGAAAAAACAAACGTCCCATTTAAAGAAAAAGATGGAAAAAGATTGGCTTTAGTTGCGCCGATTTTGGCCGATTGTGCTATCGCATCCAAACGTGCTTGATGAATGTCCGGTCGACGCGCTAATGTTTCTTTAGGAATTCCAACCGCTATCGTTGAAGGTGCTTTAGGAATCCCTTTACTTTTCCTAAGTTGTCCATCAACTCCGTTAGGCACCGTCCCTAATAAAAGCGCCATTGCATTCCTTTGTTGCTCTAAACTATTTACCAATGGCGGCAGAGACGCTTCGGTCTGTGAAAGCTCTGTCTGCGCTTGCTCCACATCAATCAGGTTAGTTTGTCCTGCATTATACCGAGCCTTGGCTATTTTTAGACCTTCCCGCTGCACCACGATGTTGGCTTTTGTTACCTTGATTTGCGCTTCATAAGTACGGATTTGGATGTAGGTGCTGGCAACGTCGGCAGTAAGAGTGACCAGCGCATTATCATAAGCAGCTAGAGAAGATAAAAATGTCGCATCATTAGCCTGGATAGCCCGGCGATATTTACCCCAAAAATCTATTTCCCAATTCGCAGTAAAACCGAGCGAAGCGGTTTCAAAGGTTGAAGGTAAAATCGTTTGCAGCTCACCGCCACCAATTTCGTAGTAAGTGAAGTTACCGGTTGCAGCCTGTTGTTGCGGATACAACAGACCAACTGACTGAGCCAATAGTGCCCGAGTTTGCAAAACCCTTACGCCAGCAATTTGTACTGACAGATTATTGTGATAACCTTGATTAATTAATGAAGTAAGTACTGGATCATGAAAAACTTGCCACCATTTTATTGTTTTAAATGGTGCTTCTTTTACGGAGGCATCCCTTATTGGCCAATGTGCAGCAACCGGTTTTTTCGGCTCTTTATAATTAGGGCCCACCATAAAACAGGCGCTCAGTAGCAAACAAGCAACAAAGGTAAAAATTTTTAACATAAGCGCCAAGATTTCCCTATCTAAACTATTTTCCATTATTGGAAATGATTAGCCATTATTACTACTCAGAACTTTATCACTACTCTAAATTATTTAATAGATCATTGGTTTAAATATTGGATGAAACGAGGACGTTTTCTCATTGATACGCTTTGCTCAATTTGCTGTAGGCTGCGCCTTGGCCAACAAGAGCTACCTATTTCAGGGTATTTAAGGCACTGTTGGGCCCAGGCCCAACCTTACTGGATGCTTATTAGCAACAAACTGATGGCAGCCTGTCTTTAAGAGCTTATTCGGCGGTAATGACTTGTAATTGCGTCACATTCTGTAAGCCACGCGGTAATCGATTACCTCGACGCCCCCGCTCCCCTTTATAATGCTCTAAATCAGCCCCTTTCAAAGTAAAATGGCGTTTACCGGCATGGACGGTGAGCGAATCATCGGCAGAGAGCACTTGCAAATCAATCACATATTCTTCGCGCGAGGCCGCTTTAGCTGCAGGAATGCTAATTAATTTATTGCCCTTTCCGCGAGATAACTCAGGGACTTCTTTGGCAGAAAAAATGAGTAATCGGCCTACACTTGTAGCGCAGGCAACAAATAATTCATCGTGTTTCGGTAGTATTCGCGGTGGTAAAATGAGACTGGCTTCAGGCAATCTAATGCACGCCTTTCCATTGCGATTTTTTACATACAAATCGGCGATTTTTGCAATAAAACCATATCCCGCGTCACACGCTAATAACACCAATTGTTCTGGTTCACCGCCAACTACCGCTTCAAACAATGCACCTTCAGCCGGATTCAGCTTCCCGGTCAGGGGCTCGCCTTGTCCGCGAGCAGAGGGTAAGACATGGCCAGGTAAGGAGTACACCTTACCTTCACTATCAAAAAAGAGTATTTGCTGATTTGAGCGCGCCATAGCTTGGGCTTTGAACTCATCCCCCGCTTTATAACTGAGCTCACTGCCTATGACATCATATCCTTTAGCGGCCCTTACCCAGCCTTTTTTGGAAAGCACGACCGTAATAGGCTCATTGGGTAGAATATCCTCTTCTTTCAATGCTTGTGATTCCTGGCGAACGATGATGGGGGAGCGACGCGCATCACCAAACTCATCTCTATCTCTTATAATTTCCTCTTTGACTAGAGCTTTTAAACGTTGCTCTGATGCAAGAATGTTTTGCAGATTATCTCGTTCAGCGCATAGCTCATCCAACTCACCACGTATCTTGATTTCTTCGAGTTTCGCCAAATGACGCAATTTCATTTCTAAAATCGCTTCCGCTTGACGGTCACTGAGATTAAAACGAGCCATTAAGCCTTGTTTCGGGTGTTCGTGTTCACGGATAATTGCAATCACTTCATCAATGTTCAAATAGGCAATCAGTAACCCTTCAAGTACATGAATTCGATCCAGTACTTTGACCAAACGATATTCCAAACGTCGCTTCACTACCGTTAATCGATAAGACAACCACTCGGTAAGAATATCCAATAAATTTTTAACTTTGGGTCTGCCATCAAGTCCTATCATGTTGAAATTAACACGATAACTTCGTTCCAAATCGGTAGTGGCAAATAAATGCGACATTAAACCGTCTACATCAACTCGGTTTGAACGGGGAATAATGACTAAACGAGTAGGATGCTCATGATCGGACTCATCGCGCAAATCCTCTACCATTGGCAATTTTTTCTGTTGCATCTGTAAAGCGATTTGCTCCACTACCTTGGCACCCGATACCTGATAAGGCAAGGCGGTGATCACTATATTTTGTTTTTCCTGACTGTAAACAGCCCGCATTTTGATTGAACCATTACCTGTTTCATACAGCGTAGCAATTGCTTCAGGTGGGGTTATTATTTCAGCTTCTGTCGGAAAATCTGGCCCTTTTATGTGTTGCGCAATCGCTGCTAAATCGGCTTGAGGATTATCCAATAAATGCACACACGCATTAGCTACTTCCGTTAAGTTATGGGGCAGAATATCGGACGCCATGCCCACTGCGATCCCGGTGGCGCCATTTAATAATATATTAGGCAAGCGTGCCGGCAATAACGCGGGTTCCTGCAGCGTTCCATCAAAATTGTCCACCCAATCAACGGTACCTTGCAATAACTCTGAAAGAAGTACTTCTGCATAAGGAGATAATCGAGCCTCGGTATATCGCATGGCAGCAAAAGATTTGGGATCATCCGGAGAACCCCAGTTTCCTTGGCCATCAACAAAAGGATAACGGTAAGAGAAGGGTTGCGCCATGAGTACCATGGCTTCGTAACATGCACTGTCGCCATGTGGATGGAACTTACCCAGTACATCCCCAACGGTACGTGCTGATTTCTTATATTTGGCAGTTGCCTTTAAACCAAGCTCCGACATTGCATAAATAATGCGTCGCTGCACTGGCTTTAGACCATCTGCGATATGGGGTAAGGCTCTATCTAAAATGACGTACATTGAATAATCAAGGTACGCTTTTTCCGTAAACTCAGTTAATGCTTTTCGTTCTGTAACTTCATTCATTGTTTTTTTATTCATGAAAATAATAATTACTATTTAAACATCGCAAGGCTTTATTGCAAAGCAATTTTAGCAAAGTTCGCTTATCGCATATATAGAAACTGCATCTATATTGTGAATAACTTTGCTCTGTCTATAGTGCTTATTATAGTATTTTTTGTAACTTATTGAAAAATATATGATTTCAAAAAAATGTTATTTTTTGAAGCAATTTCCTCCTGTGGATAACTTTGTGCATGATGATGGAATAAAATGCTAAGCCATTGTAAATAATACCTAAAGTGCATCCATCTATTTCCTAGTGCCAAGAATTACATGGATAATGATATATAATTGAATCAATGAAAGCATAATTAATGGCTACTTATGGATGAGAGCATAAATACAGACAAAGACTATAAATCCAGTAAATTTTTGATGTATTTTATTTTCATACCCGCGCTCTCGCTCGTATTGATTATTAGTATTTTCTCTTATCGCCAACTCAATAAGCTGATGGCAGCCAACCGTTTGGTGACGCATACTTATCAAGTCATTCAGGCCACAGAACAAATATTATTTTCCGTCGTCCATCTTAATTCGTTGCAAAGAGGCTATCTTATCTCGGGTGATAAGCAATTCATCACAAAAATCGATAAAATAAAATCCGAACTTAAGCCTAATTTTGATAGCTTATTTGATTTAGCAAAAGATAACCTGTCTCAAACCGAGCGAGTCACACGCTTTTTTGATTTAACCAATCAAAGGCTTAGTCAATTAAATCAAAGCATTCAATCAAAAATGAGTAATAAACTCTATTCGCAAGAAGGTATGGACTTCTTTCGTCAAGAGATCGATCTTTCAAATCAAATTAAAGACATAGCGCACGAAATAAAAGCCGTTGAATTAGTATTATTAAATGAACGCAATGCAATCGTTCTTGATAATGCGAAACTCGCAAACTTTATCATTATCTTTGGCAGTATTATCAGTATTGGGGGCTTAATCTTAGCCTTCATCCTCACGAATAAGGAACTTGCTCGCAGTTTTACTGCGGAACGGGAAAGGAAAAATGTGGGTACTCAGTTAAGAAGTATCTTGGAAAGTGCATCCGATATGATCGCTGCAGTTGATAATAATCATTGCTATCTGATCTTTAATGAAGCATACCAACGTGAATTCAAGCGTTTATTTGGTAAACCTATAGCCATCGGCATGAATGTTGAAGTTGCTCTAGATGATGTTGCCAGTTCGAAAAGTAAATTGGTGGAGGTGTGGAAAGAATCGTTAAAAGGTGGAGAGTTTGTTCGCAATATTGAATTTGAAGTACAAAAGCAACGTAATTTCTATGAAATTACCTCCAGCTTGATTAAAAACGAACATAATGAAATCAGTGGCGCAGTGTATATCATTCGGAATATTACGAAACAAGTTGAAGAACAAACCGAACTTAAAAAGTCCTATGAACAACTCCACGCGGGCATGCAAGCACTGCAAGAGAAAAATGAGCAAATCACCCTGCTTGTTGAATTGAGTGATATTATGCTTACATGCAGTTCGCAAGAAGAATTAGGTCATGTCATGACAAAATATTGCCAACGGATGTTGAGTTTTGCGAGTGGTTATTTATATATCATGCATCCCTCAAGAAACTATCTGGAAATGGCCACATCATGGGGTTCACCCACCCCTCAAGATAATATTTTTTCTCCTGATGCATGTTGGGCAATCCGCTTAGGAAGAATGCATCATGTACGCCCATTACATAATGAATTAATTTGCAATCATGTGCACATGACCAAAGAGTTGAACGTAACCTATCTTTGCGTTCCGCTCATGGCTCAGAATGATATTTACGGTTTATTGTATTTAGAAATCACTCAAGAAACTCCAGTGTCATTTACTGAAAATCAGCACCTGATAATCAATGCATTCTGCGAATTAACTGCCCTAGCATTTGCTAATGTACGCTTAAGAGAAAATCTCCGCTATCAATCGATGCGCGATCCTTTAACTGGTTTATATAATCGTCGCTATCTAGAGGATTTTCTTTTAAAACAGATTCATCAATCAGAGCGAACTCGAACCCCACTATCAATCTTGATGCTGGATCTAGATCACTTCAAAAAAATAAATGACTCTTATGGACACGATGCCGGCGATGCAGTCTTAAAAGAATTAGGAAAACTGTTACAAGATGATATCCGGGTCGGAGATATAGCAGCCCGTTATGGTGGCGAAGAATTTATTATTGTTTTTTATGGCATCGGTGCTGAAATGATCAAAAATCGTGCTGAAAGCATTAGACATAATGTTTCCCGACTGCAGATAAAATATGGCGCGCAGCATGTGGGTCCTATAACCATTTCTATTGGTATTGCCGTATATCCGATGCATGGACGCAATGCGGAAGCATTAATCGAGTCAGCAGACAAGGCGTTATATTTCGCCAAAGCACATGGAAGAAATCAGGTCGTTTTATTTTCAGATATCGAAAAGCCAGAGAATAATGGCAAAACATATGAATAGAACCGATCTTCTACTAGTTATTAATATGACGTGATCTCCACTCTCTTGTGAGCATAGAATATGGGTTTGTTCCGAAATGAGGGACGACGACTTTTTGTCGCCGTCCTTCATAAACACACTACGGATAAGGTGGTGCGCTACTTATGCCTTGTGCCGAGGTAACCACTACACTACTCCACTAAGGCTGATCTTCTGCTGCACAACGCATATCTGCAGCGGTTGATGTTAATGGTGCAGGAGCCTTCAGGGTGAAATGGTAAAGACTTTTAAGCGAATCTTCTAGAGTGAGGACACAAGGAAAAGAGGTGCTTGGAAGTTGGAATTTAAATGAGCTCCCGCTGCCCAGGCTAGATGACGCCGTTTGTGAACATACGCCATAATGGCTAGAGACAGGAAATGGACTGCCAGCTGCTGGCGTGCCTGGACTTCCAGTTATCACCTGTTGCGGATTGTATTGTTGAGAATTGGCTAACCCTGTCGCGCCACCAACTGTGATTACCAGTCCATTGCCGGAAGTACTGATAAAACCTACGGCATTATCTACAGAATACGCATAAACGTTCATTTGCAGCGCTTGATGTATTAGCGAAGTATAGGAATTAAAATCCTGTGCATAGCTTGAATGGTTTTTGTAGCTATACTGCAGTGCTGTATAGGCATCGAATCCAGTGCCACTGCTCGGTAGCGGTGTAGCACAAAATGCAATGTACCCATATATATTTTCTAAAGGCAGAGCAGTTGGACCACTTAAATGGCTACCATTACAAGCGAAATAATTGTAGGTATTATGCCACCGTCCTATCCTAAATACACTTTAAAATGTCAATCGTACGGAACAGTTAATTTGTAATTCATTAAAGAATTAGATTCCCTTGACCACGGCAGCATTTGAATGTTTGGCAGAGTCAGCTGGAGAACAGTAACCCAGGTTTCGTTGTGCTTTACCCAGGTTACCAAATAAAGGAGTATCTCTTGAACAGAGAATTGTTACTTGATGGTCTTTCTTACTTTTTGAATTGCACGAATTTGGGCAACAGCGCGTGCTAATTCTGCAGCAGCAACTGAATAATCCATTTCACCACCTTTGTTGGCCATTGCTGCTTCAGCTTGGGCTTTTGCAGCAAGTGCAGCGGATTCATCAAGGTGATCGGCACGCTCAATCACATCAGCAAGAACAGTAACACTGTTAGGCTGAATTTCCAGCATTCCACCTTGAACGTAGTAAATTTCCTGGTGGCCACCAGGCAAGGTAACCCGTACTTCACCTGGTTTGAGAACGGTAAGCAAAGGCGCATGACCTGCTGTAATGCCTACTTCACCTAACTCTCCGGTTGCAACAACCATTTCGACCACACCGGAGAATATTTCATGTTCAGCACTAACAATATCTAAGTGCGTTGTTCTAGTCATATTTGCCTACCTCATAAGGTCTTAGCTTTAGCAACTGCTTCCTCAATGCTACCAACCATATAAAATGCTTGCTCAGGTAAATCATCATATTCACCGGCGAGAATACCTTGGAAGCCTTTAATTGTATCTTTTAGGGATACGTATTTTCCTGGAGAACCAGTAAAGACTTCAGCAACGAAGAATGGTTGTGACAAGAATCTTTGAATCTTACGAGCACGGGTAACAACACGCTTATCTTCTTCAGATAATTCATCCATACCAAGAATCGCAATAATATCTTTTAATTCTTTATAGCGTTGCAGTGTTTGTTGAACACGTCGAGCCGTATCGTAATGTTCCTGTCCGACAATGAGTGGATCCAATTGTCGAGAAGTTGAATCTAAAGGATCTACTGCAGGATAAATACCCAATTCAGCAATTTGTCGTGACAATACAACTGTTGCATCCAAGTGAGCAAACGTCGTTGCAGGTGATGGGTCAGTTAAGTCGTCAGCAGGTACATATACCGCCTGAATTGAAGTAATAGAGCCTGTTTTAGTTGAAGTAATACGTTCTTGCAACATCCCCATTTCTTCAGCCAGTGTTGGTTGATATCCCACCGCTGATGGCATACGGCCTAACAGAGCAGATACTTCAACCCCCGCTAGGGTATAACGATAGATGTTGTCGACAAACAGTAACACGTCGCGACCTTCATCACGGAATTTCTCAGCCATGGTCAAACCAGTTAATGCAACACGTAAACGGTTACCTGGTGGCTCATTCATCTGACCATAAACTAATGATACTTTATCCAATACATTGGAATCTTTCATTTCATGATAGAAGTCGTTTCCTTCACGAGTACGCTCGCCCACACCAGCAAATACTGAGTAACCACTGTGCTCAATTGCAATGTTGCGAATGAGTTCCATCATGTTAACGGTTTTACCTACACCCGCACCACCGAACAGACCTACCTTTCCACCTTTAGCAAAAGGACAAAGTAAGTCAATTACTTTAATACCTGTCTCAAGCAATTCTTGACTGCCTGCTTGCTCTTCGTAACTTGGTGGCTTGCGGTGAATAGACCAATGCTCTTCGGCGCCGATTGGGCCCGCGTCATCAACTGGGCGACCAAGGACATCCATAATTCGGCCCAAGGTTTTCTTGCCAACAGGTACTTGAATAGGATTGCCTGTATTTTCAGCGCGCAAACCACGTTTAAGTCCTTCAGTTGTTCCCATAGCAATAGTACGAACTACACCATCACCAAGTTGTTGCTGTACTTCAAAAACCAAATCACCATCAACAAGTTTTAATGCATCATTGATTTTAGGGACATTCTCACGGGGGAACTCCACATCCACAACCGCGCCAATAATTTCTACTACAGTTCCTAAGCTCATTTTATACCCTCTTATAAAGCGGCTGCGCCACCGACAATTTCTGCCAATTCTTGCGTAATTGCAGCTTGTCGTGCTTTGTTATAAGCCAATTGAAATTCTTTAATCAAATCACCGGCATTATCGGTTGCATTTTTCATTGCAATCATTTTAGCCGCTTGTTCACAAGCAATGTTTTCAACAACTGCTTGGTAAATCTGCAATTCGATATAACGTTCTAAAAGATTATCCAGCAATTCCTTAGCATCAGGTTCATAAATATAATCCCAATGATGGCCCATTGTCGTGGTGTCTTCTTCTGATTTTGGCAATGGGAGTAATTGTTTCACCACTGGTTTTTGCGTCATGGTGTTAACAAATTCGTTGTAAACCACATGCAGTGCATCGATGGTGCCGTTGTTAAACGCATCAAGCATCACTTTTACAATGCCAATAACGTCATTAATGCTTGGCGTATCACCAAGATGATCAACAGAACCAAGAACATTACTGCCAACACGCTTAAAAAAAGCTTGCCCTTTACGGCCGATAACTGCCAGATCAACCTCTTTACCTTGTTCCTTCCAGTTACGAATAGTACGAACTGTTTCACGTAACAGGTTTACGTTTAAACCACCACATAAACCCCGATCGGTAGTAACAACGATAAGACCAATACGATTAATCTCGCGATGGGTCATAAACGGATGTCTGTATTCTGAGTGCGCGCGCGCAATGTGCTTTACTACGCTGTAGATTTTACTGGCATACGGCTTAGATGCGCGCATTCTCTCTTGAGTTTTACGCATCTTACTTGCTGCCACCATCTCCATCGCACGAGTAATCTTTCGAGTTTTGTTAATACTCGAAATTTTCGAACGGATTTCTTTTGCTCCAGCCATAATATCATTTCGCCTTAAATTGACTTACCAACTTGCTGTACGCTTAAAGTCTTCTACAGCTTTTTTCAATTTTGCTTCAATGTCATTATCGTAAGCACCTGCTTCATTGATCAGTTGTAACAGATCAGGATGCGAGCTGCGCATATAATCATGTAATGACGCTTCAAATGCCGCAACTTCGTTCACAGGCACATCATCTAAATAACCTTTTTCAACGACAAACAATGCTGTACCCATCTCAGCAACAGATAATGGAGAGTATTGCTTTTGCTTCATCAGCTCAGTAATTCGCTGTCCGCGTTCTAATTGCTTACGGGTCGCATCATCAAGATCGGAAGCAAATTGGGAGAAAGCCTCCAGCTCACGAAATTGCGCGAGTGCCAAACGCGTACCGCCACCTAATTTCTTCATGATTTTGGTTTGTGCAGCACCGCCCACACGCGATACGGATAAACCTGAGTTAATTGCAGGTCGAACCCCTGAGTTAAACAAATCCACATCGAGGAATATCTGACCGTCTGTGATGGAAATAACGTTAGTTGGTACGAATGCAGATACGTCACCAGCTTGGGTTTCAATAATTGGTAATGCAGTTAATGAACCTGTTTTGCCTTTTACTGCGCCCTTAGTCAGCTTCTCTACTTCATCAGCATTGATTCGTGCAGCTCTTTCTAATAAGCGTGAATGCAAATAGAAAATATCCCCAGGATAAGCTTCGCGGCCTGGTGGTCTGCGTAATAATAAGGAGATTTGTCGATATGCCCAAGCTTGTTTTGTGAGGTCGTCATAAACAATCAATGCATCCTCACCATGCTCCATGAAGTATTCGCCCATAGTACATCCCGCGTAGGGAGCAATAAATTGCAATGCGGCAGAATCAGAAGCACCTGCGACGACAACGATGGTATGCTCTAAAGCACCGTGCTCTTCAAGTTTACGAACTATAGCAGCAACAGAAGAAGCTTTTTGGCCAACGGCAACATAAATACACTTAACGCCGGTACCTTTCTGGTTGATAATCGCATCAATAGCAATCGCTGTTTTTCCTGTTTGGCGGTCGCCGATGATAAGCTCACGCTGACCACGTCCGACAGGAATCATCGCGTCAATTGCTTTTAATCCAGTTTGAACAGGCTGATCTACTGATTTACGTGCAATAACGCCAGGAGCTACTTTTTCAATGGGGGACATGCCTGCAGCATCGATTGGTCCTTTACCATCAATCGGATTACCTAATGCATCAACAACACGGCCTAAAAGTCCTTTACCTACTGGAACTTCGAGAATACGCCCAGTACATTTACCTTTTTGACCTTCAGCTAAAGAAGAATATTCACCAAGAACAACCGCGCCCACTGAATCTCTTTCAAGGTTAAGAGCAAGACCATACACCCCGCCTGGGAATTCAATCATTTCCCCAGCCATTACATCTTCAAGGCCATGTAAGCTCACAACACCGTCTTTTAAACTAACAATAGTACCTTCATTTCGTGCTTCAGATACTACACTAAAGTGTTCTATTTTCTTTCTGATTAATTCACTGATTTCAGAAGGATTTAATGCTACTTGTTCTGACATGGAAACTATCCTCTAAATTATGCAGCCAGTTCAGTGTTTAGCTTATTAAGCTTGCCACGAACTGAACCATCTATAACTAAATCGCCCGCTCGAATTATTGCTCCACCAAGCAAGGAAGGATCAATATTGATTTTTAACGAGACCTTACGCTGCAAGCGCTGACTTAAAGATTCGATTAATCGTTGTTGTTGTGCACTAGATAAATCAGAGAAACTGCTGACATCAACATCCAGAGTTTTTTCTTGCTCTGCGCGATGTGCTTCATAGAGTGCATAAATATCGGGTAGCAACATCAATCTTTTGTTGGTAGCCAGTAACGTAATTAAATTACCTAATGGCTTGTTTTCATTTGATTTTGCACCAATTGCTGCGTGCAACAACTCCATATGCTGTTCTACAGTTGTTGCAGGATTAGCAATAAAGTATTCAGCTTCTGGCGTCAACACAGCTTGCGCAAGATTTCTCAAATGTGCTGACCACTCCGCTAATTTTTTTTCCCCTAACGCATATTCAAAAATTGCTTTAGCATAGGGTCTGGCTATGGTGGTACTATCAGACATTTTAAATCTCTTCTATCAAGTTATCTAACAATGCAGTATTTGCCTTAGCATCTATTTCACGCTTTAAAATTTTCTCAGCGCCTGTTATGGCTAAGTGTGCAACTTGTTTGCGCAACTCATCTTTTGCATGATTGATTTGTTGCTGTAATTGCTCTTGTGCCAACTTCACCTGCATTTGCGCTTCATGTTTTGCCGTTTCTTTTGCTTCTTCAATTATTTGCGCAGCACGCTTATTTGCTTTTTCAATAATGTCAGCTGATTGAACTTTAGCTTGCTTTAACTCATCTTTAACGCGATGTTGTGCTAATTCTAATTCTTTGCGACCACGTTCAGCAGCAGCTAAGCCATCAGCAATCTTGTCTTGTCGCTCTTCCATAGCTTTTGCCAAGGGAGGCCATACTAATTTCATAGTAAACAAAACAAAAGCTGCGAAAACCAGCATTTGTACAATTAGTGTTAAATTAATTTCCACCGTTTAATCTCCTGTAACAATTAGGGCGCTTTGCGCCCTGATTTTGTGTTATCAAGAACCCAGGTTGCTTAGGAAAGGGTTTGCGAAAGTAAAGAACAATGCGATACCCACTCCAATCATGGTTACGGCGTCTAACAAACCAGCAACGATGAACATTTTAACTTGTAACATTGGAACCATTTCTGGTTGACGCGCTGAGCCTTCAAGGAATTTGCCACCAAGCAAACCAAATCCTATCGCTGTGCCCAATGCACCCAAACCAATTAACAAGGCAACCGCAACTACGGTCATACTTTGAACTTGTGCTATTAAACTAGCGGCTTGCATATTTATCCCCTTTACAATGGATGAAAATTAAATCGGTTAATGATCTTCGTGTGCCAAACTCAAGTAAACAATCGTTAGCACCATGAAAATAAATGCTTGCAATGTAATTACCAATATATGGAATATTGACCAAGCCAGCGCCAAAATAAATTGTGCTGTGCCCAAGGTCGCAGTACCCAGTGTTGATGATGTTGCAGCATTTAAGGTTAACAGGGCGATTAATATGAATATCAATTCGCCTGCATATAAGTTTCCAAATAACCGCAGTGCCAATGAGATGGGCTTAGCAACAAGACCAACTACTTCCAGCAACAGGTTAAAAGGTATAAATCCTGGATGATTGAAAGGCTGTAAGGTAAGCTCTTTTATGAACTTTTTAACCCCTTTAATCTTAATACTGTAAAAAATGATAAGAATAAATACCGAAATTGACAAACCAAAGGTTAAATTCAAATCGTTGGTTGGTACTACTTTAAGGTAATGAATACCACCGGTCTGTGCAATTGCTGGCAAAATGTCTACCGGTAATATATCCATAAAATTCATGAGGAAAACCCATAAAAATATGGTTAGTGCGAGTGGGCCAATTAAATTATTTTTACCATGAAAGCAGTCTTTGACCTGATTATCTGCAAACTGGAGCATAATCTCGGCAAAATTCTGTAACTTGCCGGGGACGCCTGTTGTGACTTTCCGCGCACCAAAATACATGAGCGCACACACAAAAACCCCTAAAACAATGGAGAAAAACAGTGTGTCAAGATTCAATGTCCAGAAACCACCCGAACCCAATTTCATATCACTAACGTTATATGTAAGGTACGTTAAATGATGCTTGATGTAGTTTGTGCTAGATACCATTTCAGTCACTTTCAGGCCTATTCTGTTTATTTACAATAATCAACGGGGCAAACCAATGCGTCATCTGTATCATGATGTAGGATACAAAAAACGCGAGCGGCGTAACCTTAACCAGTAAAAACACCGCGGTGAATAGGAATATGGATATAATTATCTTTAAGGCTTCGCCCTTGTAGAAACTATTTACGATCAGCTTGGCTGAACGTGCACCTTGATACTTAAACAGTTTGCTTGCAAAGTATGCATTGGGAACAATACACACTATGCCACCAAGCAAAGCTGAGCTCGCTGCATTTGCACCATATACTAGTGCGCATAAAGCTGCAAAAACTAGTGTAACGCCTGATTGTACACACCATAGCCGTACAATACCACGTTTACTCAGTTGTTTGTTCACATATTCACCTACGTTTCACCGCGCGAATTATAAATCAATCAGTTTGAATAAGCAATGCCATATTTTATACATGCATGATTGTTTATCACCAGTGACCTATGTTGGGTGCGGACGCCCAGGGCTCTTGGATAGGTAAGGGCTCCCCTTTTTGCAGCAATTCGATAGAGATATTATCCGGCGAACGAATGAACGCCATACGCCCATCTCGTGGTGGCCTGTTAATAACTACCCCCGCATTTTTTAATCGCTGACAGGTAGCATAGATATCCTCTACTCGATACGCTATATGGCCAAAATTACGTCCTTCTTGGTAATCTTCTGGATCCCAATTGAATGTCAGCTCAAGCATGGGTGTATTTGCCTGCTGGGCGTGTTCGAGATCATTAGGGGATGCCAGAAATATTAATGTATATCGGCCTTTCTCATAGTCTGTACGCTTGACTTCAACTAAACCCAGTTTATTGCAATAGAAGTCAAGTGATTCTTGCAAATTAGAAATTCGCACCATCGTATGTAAATAATTCATGCTGTACTCCCTTAAACGTGTGGTTATATCCGGTCGAACGCCGCAAACAACAGATTTTAGCGTCTATAATTAGAGTGTGGAACTTATTATCGCAACTCAGGTAATAAGTAGTGTTATTAACCTCGCAAAAGGAAAGAACATGCCTGATAAGATCCAACATACTGCAGCCGGTCTGCAACAAAAAATGCTCGCTCGTTATAGCGATGGGTTACATCATAAACATAATAAACATCATTTAGAATATCGACAACACTGTAGATCTCACCCTTGTAATCAAAGTAATGGCTTAAATGAAGAAGGATTAAATGGTTCTACGGGATTGTTACGGCAATTTAAATTGAGGAAAATACGTAAACGACCTGACAAGGGACATTTCCATTAATACATGCATCCTAAAAAAGCAGTAGGATGTATGTCTCTTTTGCATCCAACTGCTTTTTTAGGATTATGCAACCGGATTATTTTGATAAGTATAATATTTAAGAATTTTTACCACACGCGCAACATCACTGGTTTGTCTTGCCATATTAATGACTTTCTCGGCTTGCTCTTGATGCACATCTCCCATTAAATAGACAACCCGATCAGAAGTCACGACCTTAAACGCATTAGGATCAATAGAGCCATCAGAGAAAATTTGGCTGCGAATCTTTGCGGTGATCCAACTGTCTTGCATTGAATTTGATCCCGCAGAACTGACCCTGACCTGATTAAACAAACGTCGATAACCCTTTACTGTAGCCAATCGTCGTTGTAACTCGGCTTGCATTTCAGCGGTAGGAACATGGCCCGCCACTAAGACATCTCCATTGAAAATTGCGATATCAATGACACAATTATTATTTTTAAATGCATTATCAACCGTGATTGCATTATTCACTTTAAGGAATAAATTGTAATCATCCAATTTTTTATACACATCGTGTCTATCGTAAACCATAGTGGCGCCTGTCCATATGCTGCCTATGCAGCCAGACAAACAGAATAGAACGACGATTAGTAATACAGCAAAACATCCTTGTTTTAGCATTTTATTTTAATGAATGTATTGAAAAATTTTGACTACTTTGTTCACGCCATTAACTCGTCGTGCCGCATCTACGGCAAGCGCTGCTTGTTGATCGTTAACGATACCCATGAGGTACACGACTCGATTTTCAGTCACAACCCGGATAGAGCCTGACTCTAGACCCTTTTTAGCCAACAATCTGGTGCGAACTTGGCTGGTAATCAAACTGTCATTGGAACGAGCAGTAAGTGGTATAGGATATCCAACCGATAATTCATTATATACGCGATGTACTCCGGGGGTTCCTCGAGCAATTTTTTCAGCCAAATCTCGCAAAGAGGAGGTAGGTGTTTGCCCAACAAGCAATACCACACGATTAAAACTGGTCACCAGAACTCGTGAATCACTAAACTGACGGTTTGTTACAATGGCTTTATGAATCACATGAAATAGTCGTGCGTCGGCTTCCATAGTGATAACCCCACGCCGGTCATAAACCATTCCGGCCACAGCACCAGTTACTACTGCTGCAACACAACCTGTTAACAGGGTAGCCACTAAAAGAAATGCAATCGATCTTAATTTAAATCTCATTTTTTTATCCCATGACTTGACCAAATAATGATTGGTCAATTAAATCACAAAAGCAATGCAAGATGAACAGATGCATTTCTCTAATTCGTGCTGAATTATCCGACGCAACGCGCAGCTCGATATCCTCAGGGCCTAAATGGTTTGCGAGCACACCGCCATCACGTCCGCTCAAAGCAACAGCATCCATGCCTCGCTCATTGGCAGCGTGGAGGGCATACAGCATACTGTCTGAATTGCCTGATGTAGTTAACATGAGCAAGACATCATTTTCTTGCCCAAGCGCTTGAATTTGTCGGGCAAAAATTTGACTGTAATGATTGTCATTGGCAGAAGAACTTAAACTGGTTGCATCTGTACTTAAGTTGATTACGGGCAGAGAAGGCCTCTCAACTTCAAATTGATTCAACATTGCACTGGCAAAATGCATGCAGTTGGCACTTGAGCCCCCGTTGCCACACAATAATATTTTTCCATCTGCAAGCAAACAATTCACTAAACGTTGACCAGCCCTGGCAATCAAATCAGATAAAGAATCAGCAAGCGCTATTTTGGTTTCTATGTTTATACCAAATAAATGCCTTACTCGTTCTTCCATTTGTACCATCATATTAAACCTCTACTTCATTAAAAAATTGTAACCGCTAGGAAGAACCACCAGAAGTGTCATCCCTAATCAGCTTTCACTCAGATGCCGGTTGGGCCTTGGGCCCAGCATTTCTTTTAATGCATTATGGGGGTTTTGGTTGGATTAACCAACCTACATCCAATTCAGCAGCAAACCGCAGCGAGCTTAATTAATAGTCCGCCCCAAATGCATCCTTTATCCAATTTATGGTCCCTGATTTTCCATCAAGGCTGATCACATCAAAACGAAGAGCAAATTGTTCAAATTTTTGATGCTCTAGCATATAGAGGGTGGCTGTCTTGATTATTTTTTGTCTTTTTGCATAAGTAACGCTCGCAATCCCCCCACCAAACTGGGCGGAAATTCGCGAACGGACCTCAATAAAAACCAGCGTTTCCTTGTCACGCATAATTAAATCAATTTCGCCCAGCCGACACCTGTAATTTTGCGTAATTAATTTAAGTCCTTGTGTTTTTAAATAGGCTAAAGCGTTCTGCTCCGCAATGCGTCCTTTCTCTTGTGTTATCAATTACACTGTCTCACCCAACGAATGGACTAGTCCTTGTTTGAATTGTCCCCACTCCAATACACGGGCAACGTGTTGTGATGGTTTGAGATATAAAATACCATCGCCATGCCGTGATTGATCCGCGGGGAATAACATCAATTGATTCAATTGGGTAGCCAAAGTATAACTGTCTATTCCTAAAGCATACAAACGATTATAACTATTAAATTGTTCTGGCCAATTGCGTGTACCTGCCTGATGTCCGAAAACCCAGGGAATATCACAGAAAATAATCCCATCAAGGTCTTTATCTTTCAAGGGGTTAGCCTGGCCGCCATAGACGCTGGCAGTTGCATAAACTGGAACATCTCCCGCAAAATAATAATTGAGTAACGGCATAATTTGACGTGCTTTTGACGGGTAGGCCAATAGAAATATCATATCAAAATCTTGTCTCCTACTAATAACAGGTTGAATTTTTTGCCCGAGTAACTCCCTTATTTTTTTCTCGCGTTGCTGACTGTTGCTGATTTGCAGAAAGTCCTTCATTTTTTTATTCAAATCATCATTTGAACCATATGAAAAAGTATCAACAACACGACCACCACTCTTTTGCCATTGTTGTGAAAACGCTTTGGTCACCTCTTTACCCCAATCATTTCCAGGTGCAATAATCAATGCCCGGCTATACCCCTTGTTTTTGGCTCTGATCGCGACCTGGACTGCCTCATTTACAGGTGAAAGTCCAAATGAATAAGAATTTTCCTGGATGCTCGTATCCGCATCATTTAATAATAGGGTAGGAACAGGATGTTCTAATGCAGCTACTACTGCGACTTGTGATTTTGTTAACGGACCCACAACATAATCAGCGCCATCACTAATCGCATCTTTGTATAAAGCAGCAACATCTCCTTTACTGGTATCATAGGTTTTCACCTGCATGGAGGTGTTGCTGTTATTTTTTTGATAGGCGGCCATAAATCCATCGCGTACTGCAGTTCCTGGCCCCTGTAACGCACCGCTTAGGGGGAGTAATAGTGCGACATGTTTGGGTGGGGTATGCATTTTACTGGCAATTGAATCCAATGGATTCGGTAAAATATGATTTGCCGGATGCGAGCTAAAATGAGATTGCCACTGTTCTAAAGCAGTCATTAAAGACTTGGGATCATCACGATATTTACGCGAAATCAATGCAAGCTGCAGCCAGCCTTGTAAAACAGATTGATCGGATGCCTTGGCAGTCCAAGAATTTAAATCCACAGGGGACACATGAGTTAAAGTTAACCATAAGGTACGACGATTAGTGGCTTGGCTCTCTTCATCAGTTAACAACGATTCAAGTTTTATACGTTCATTAATCGATTCCAACAGGTTGTTTGTGCCACGGTAAGCTTGTGCCAATAGCTCATGAAATTGAATCTTTTGGTATGGTGCAAAGGCATCGCCTTCGGTAATACGGGTTAATTTACTTAATGCCATTTGCGGGCGATCCCGAATGAGATCAATTTGCGCCAGTAAAAGATTTTTTTCATTCATAGCGGCCGGTGTTAAGTCCGAAGTCTGTGCTAAAATGGCAGCACCTTGTCGCCATTGGCCTTCTGAAATCAAACGTCCTGCCGCACGGATTAATGATTGTTGCTTTTCACTGCCTTCTTGATTTTTGGCCTGTGTGAGGTAACTTGAGGTAGGTTTGGAATAAGGATTCGCTATTTTTTTGTTCTCCACTTTGGGAGTCGTTACTGGGATCGGCGTTGCCATTGGTGGGGGATTAACTGCGGTGGTGCACTCACAAAGAAAAAGGGTTGATGTCAGTAAAAAAAATGTGCGAATTTTTATTGTTTTAATAAACATATTCTTAGACATTGAATAAGCAATAACGCAAGAGGATAAACTATGACTAACTCACTAGCAACAGGCAGAGGAACTCTCTATATCGTTGCAACTCCGATAGGAAACCGTGAGGACATTACGTTTAGAGCATTAGAGGTGCTTAAATCCGTTGATTTTATTTTAGCGGAGGACACGCGTCACTCCCTACAATTACTCAGCTCTTTAGGAATAAAAAACAGTCTTGAGTCGCTGCATGCGCATAATGAAAATGACAAAAGCAAACACATTATTGATGAACTTTTACTAGGAAAGTCGGTCGCCTTAATCAGTGATGCCGGTACTCCATTAATTAGTGATCCCGGTTTTTTATTGGTTAAACTGGCAAGACAACATCACATTCAGGTTGTTCCTGTTCCTGGGGCTTGTGCATTAATTACCGCACTGTGTGCTGCTGGCATCCCTTGTGATTCTTTTCTTTTTTTAGGATTTCTCCCGGCAAAACAACAGGCACGGAGAACTAAATTAGCATCGTTGAAGACAGAACCCCATACGCTGATTTTTTATGAGTCAACCCATCGGATTCTTGAATGCATCGATGATTTGGGTGACATTTTTGGTGAACCATGCGAGATGGTACTTGCCAAAGAATTAACCAAAACGTTTGAACGCTTTATTTCAGGAACTATCAAGGAAATCAAAAGCTGGCTTTTAGCCGAACCTGCGCATGTAAAAGGTGAATTTGTTGTGCTCATCCCTCCGCGCCCAGCTGTTGCTGAACCGGATAATCAGGAAAAACTCCTGGACGTGTTGCTCAGCGAATTGCCGCTGAAACAAGCCGTGGCCATAGCGTGTAAGTTGAGTAATGGCAGTAAAAACGAGTTGTATGAAAAAGCTTTGGCGATAAAAAATAAATCCATGTAGATTGCAACCACATCATCCCTGTTCCACTTGGGATGATGTGGGGCCCTGCTGATAATCAGCCCACTTGGTAAACTTAGTTAAAAGCACAGCAGCTTATATCAACCTCATCCTCATACTCCCCTACCTCATCTGTTTTGATTGTACTTTCATCACTCGAACTATCGATAACAGGTCCATCCAAAGCTAATGGCGCTTTCGTACTGTGATGCTGATCATAAGCATGGTAAAGTTCATAACCGAGATAGAGCGCCGTTAAAACGATAGCTGCAGGCCAGCATACCGCAAAAGTAGCAATTAACAGCGTAGGCATTACGGTATTTTTGATCATCGTAAAAATAAAATCATTGCGCGCCGCTTCGTATTCTTTAAGTGCTAATTGAAGCTCTGTTCCATTTTTAGCCTCATCCAAACGTAAACTTTTCTCCTTGAGTTTCGAATATGAATCAGAGGAAAGATACATAGCGACGGCAAGAGTACAAACAAAAAAGCAAGCAACAGCGATTCCTGGTCCTGTAAACATCAGCGAGACTGAAAATCCCGCCATCAATAAAGCAGCTGCAGCCGCATTAAAATAAAAAGTTGCTTGTTTTGTTTGCCAGTTAATTTCCAACTCTGAAAGTTCAAGTTCAAGTATTGCTTTATGCCGCTCTAAATCCATCCCTGGGTACTTTCCTGGATTTAAGGTGTACTCATCCAATTGGCTCTTGAGTTCACTCTTCTTGAGTGAGTACTCCCTTTGGGCCAAATTGTATTTGTGCAAAGTCATGAGCACGTCAAAGCCTAAAAAGACAGCTGTAATTATCCCGGCTGTAGGATCTGGGATGTTGGTAATATGGTTAAAATTAGTAATAAAGTTTACTGTGGCCCATACCAAGTCATTCGCAAAGTTACAATGACGTTTTTGCAATTCAAATTTAAACCGCTCAAGAGCTGTCGTTTTATCCTTTTTTTCTCCCTCTGTTGGAAACCAAGTGTGTTGCACTAAATAACCAAAATCGATTGCAAAACGGATTAAAAACAAACCCACGCTCAAATAATTCAATACGCCATTAGGTGCTTTAATAAAGTCAATTATTTTATCAGCATCCGTATGCGTCCCCAGAATTGCATCCAGCTTTTCAAGAATTTGCAGCTCTTTTGCCAGAGTAAAGCCCTTTGTGAGCGTTAAACGGCAAAAAACCCAATACACACGGCACAGATTTAAATAAGCCACATAATCACGGATTTGTGATAAATGTGCTGGTGCCTTCCTTAAATTATCAAAACTATCACTAAAGCTCTTTCGCAAAGATTCGAGAAACGTCTTTTCCTTTTTAGCGTCTTCCTTAGTCTTTTTTAAGAGGCGGTCTAAGATGTTCTTTTTGATCTCTTTATATTTTTCGACTTTGCTGTGTTGTGAATATGCTTGATGAAAAGCTTCTAAAAGGGTGCAGCAATAGTAACAATACTTCCAAAATGCAATGTTCTTAAGGTCATCTTCATTGCGTTGCTTTTGCAGTACGTTGAATAATAGGTTGAATTCAGCTTCAAGAGATTTTTGATTGTCTAATATAAAGGAATAACTGGTCTTAGCAGCCCGTTTGCTAATATCATCAAGGCTGTTTATCTCATTCCTATGAAGTTGCGTGAAAAACTGGATCTTATCGTTAGTAAACGCCTCATTTTGTTTTGAAAAAGCCATCGCAACCTCACAAAAAATATACAGGGAGTTTTATTTCTAGGATACGGTACCACTGGATTTTTCATTTGACAAGATCTTTTTGTTTCTTTTTTTATCACAATGTTTCAAAACAGTAAAAATGTTTCAGCAAAGTAAAGAAATGATGAGTAGTAATTCATAGAGACTTCTTTTTTGATGAAATAAATTAATCTTTTACAGTTCAAGAGAGGCGCTAACAACCACCATGAGCAATAATTAAGCGCTCACTCTTTGATAAGTATTATTCTTTCCCTATTTAAGGAGCCAATTGTTTATCATTTGTGGCCGATAAAATTAAATATAATTCTTTTTTGTTTATTGGGAGTAGCATGAAGTATTTTAATTTTAATTTGGCTAGCTTCTCATATTTAGATAATCTAGAGTTATTCCTATCAAGAATAGCCACTAGAGAATATCACCCAAGATGAGCAAGAAGTTCAATTTATTTTTTAGTTTATTTCTTTTCCCTTTTGTTGTTTATGCAGACGAAGATCCTTGCAAGGGTGACAACATGCTTTTATCGATTATCAATAGACCTTCTTTCTCTGATAGTTCCTGTACCGTCCCTAAAAACACCTTGCTCATTGAGGGAGGATTTCAAAATCAAAAACTCATAGGCAGAGGAACACAAAGAAATGGTCCTGAGCTCAGTGCGCGAGTCGGCTTATCCAATAACTCTGAATTAGTGATTACACCCTCTAATTATATTCATCAAACAATAGTTCCATTTGCTGGGACAACCCCCCCTTTGGATGGGGATAAAGTATAGGTTTTATTACAACAAAAATTGGATTATTTCCGGAGAGGGATTATTTTCACCTCCTAGTGGAAATGAAAACTTCGGCAGTCCCCATTCAGAAGCTACTCTTAATGGAATGATTTCTAATAAACTGACCAATGAGCTTTCTTGGCAGCTTCAAATGGGTATCAGTACTTTCAGTGATCCTTTAATTCAAGGTGGACAGCAGTTTCAAAGTATCAATCCAATTTTTTCAGTCAGTTATAGTTTAAAAAATATAAGCACCTATTTAGAGTTTGTCGGGCAATCAAAAACCAGTTCGCATGAATCATTAGGCGTCGCTGGTGGAGGAGGAATTATATTTCTCTTTAACACGAAAACCACACTGGATATGACATTTTATCAGCGCATAACAGGAAAATTTCAAGGGTTTAATAATCTTATCGGCGTAGGAGCAACTCACTTATTTGGCTAGTATTCCTATCTTGCTGTTTGATTTTTTTATAGGGTGCATTGACCTTCTGTTATTTCGCCCCTATCCGGGGTAATGAATTACTTTTTAATTTTGATGTCTTTATCTTTCTTTCATTGTTACCAAGCACCGTACCTGCCCTATTAAATGCAAAAAGTTGATAGGAGTTATCTTGGGAATACCCAAACCAAAAAAAGAGATAGGTATTTTTTCTCTTTCATTCTATTTGAAAATTTTGGCAAAAAGATAACCAATTCCGGCTGCGATAAGCACAGAGGCAAGCGGTTTTCTTTGGATAGAATGGGCAGTACATGCTATAGAATCTTCAAGGTATTTTTCCACCTTGTTTATTTCTTGCTTCCCAGATTGATACAAATCGACAGCAGTATTACCGATTTGTGCTGCTAATTCATCTGCTTTAGGTTTGGTTTCATGATAAGCATTTCCGGCTTTTTCTTTAGCAGTTTTTAAAAGTTCACTCGCTTTTCTTTTAATTTCTTTGGCATTGTCATTGAAATCATTCATCACTAATCTCCCTTTAGCTATCCTGGACGAATTGCAATTTGCCATGCGTCTATACATAAGCTTAATAATAGGTGACTATTTGTCAAATTTAAATATTCTCATGAACAAGGAATAATTTAGGAGGAGTGCCTCTTGCAAAGGTCCTTCAATGTTCGATTAGATGCACTTATTTTAGAGTCTAATTCAGCTAAACTCTCCTCTCTGATTCGAAACAGTTATGTTATAACGGATTAACTCCACTTTTTAAGTGGGGAAGCAAACTCATTAAAAAAACACAAAATTAACATAAAACTACGGTTTCACTTGATGGAGTTAAAATGGCCATTTTACTGATAGATGGCTCCTCTTACTGCCGCGCAATTACAAATAATTTTTAATAAAAAAACGATAATATAATCAGACAAGAAGGCATCAATTGAGCGAGCCTATTCCTTTCTTTTTTTCCAATAAAACCTCGTTGTGTCCTATAATTAAACAATATTTATTGTTCCTAAATGTACTTTTGAGAATCAATCAGGGAGTTAAGGATGGTGCGTTCCATTTGGAAAGGTGATATTTCTTTTGGATTGGTTTCAATTCCAATTTCATTGGTCTCTACAGAAGAAAAAAATGAAATACACTTTCATCTATTAAATTCCAAAACAAAAAGCCGCGTACGTTATCAGCGAGTAGACGAAGAAACGGGCAAGGAAGTGCCCTGGAATGACATTGTAAAAGGTTATGAATACGATCAAGGTAATTACATTATCGTCAATGAAGAAGCGTTTGAAAAAGCGAGTCCTGAGCTCTTTAAAACCATTGATATCGAAGAATTTGTCGACATGAAAGATATTGATACTCTCTTTTTTACAAAACCCTATTATTTAATTCCTGAGGGAAAAAATAAAAAAGCCTATGTACTTCTCCGTGAGGCTTTAAAAAAAACCAACAAAGTAGGGGTGGCCAAAACTATATTACGCACCAAAGAATATTTGAGTATCATTCTTCCACATGACCATACCCTCCTTTTATATCTTATTCATTTTAAAGACGAACTCCGTTCGGAAGAAGAGCTTAATGTTCCTAAAGAAAATATAAAAACGTACAAAATTTCGGATAAAGAAATAAAGATGGCAGTCGATTTAATTACTAATATGAGTACCACTTGGCAGCCAGAAAAATATCATAATGAGTATCGCGAAACGATGCAAAAATGGCTGGATGCACAAATTAAGGACATAACCCAAAAAGGTAAAAAAGTGTCTCACGCGGCTCGAAGCCATGATGCTGTAGTTGATTTTGTTTCACTCTTGAAAGAAAGCATGAAAAAGAAAAAATCGACCAAACCTTCTCCAAGTAGAAGGAGTGCTACAAAATAAGGAATCGTGTTATGGGACTTAGTCAATATCATAAAAAACGAGATTTTACTAAAACTCCCGAACCGAAAGGCAAGGTTATCAAAGAGCGTTCGCGTCTGTTTGTCATTCAAAAGCATGCTGCAAGCCATCTCCATTATGATTTTCGTCTTGAACTGAATGGTGTCCTAAAAAGTTGGGCCATCCCCAAAGGACCAAGCCTTGATCCAAAGGTCAAACGTCTCGCCATGCACGTCGAAGACCATCCCATTGAATATGGCTCGTTTGAAGGCATTATTCCTAAAGGAGAGTATGGTGGAGGAACGGTGATGCTATGGGATAAAGGAACTTGGGAGCCACTCGATGACAATCCTGATACAGCCTATGAAAAAGGACATTTGCGTTTTAATCTTCATGCTAAAAGATTAAATGGCCGCTGGGACTTAATTCGGTTTAAAGATGAAAAACATTGGTTTTTGATTAAATACGAAGATCAATACAGCAAAGAAGAGCGAGACGATGATATAACCCAGACTCTAACAAAAAGTGTTCAATCAAACTATTCCATGGAGGAAATTGCTACACATTATACCCATGTTTGGCAAAATTCAGGGGCTAAAGCGATTAAGCCCCTGAGGACGAAAAAAAAAGCAAAAATTAACCCCACTATTTCCTTACCTGAAAATCTGAGAAAAACCAATTTTCCTGATTTTATTGCACCACAACTTGCAACTTTAGTTGACGAGCCCCCTGAAGGTAACCAGTGGGCTCATGAAATTAAACTGGATGGTTATCGAATTTTATCCTTTAAAAATGGTGCAGAAGTCATTCTTAAATCGCGCAATAACAAAGATTGGACCCATGAGTTACAGCCGATTGCCGAAGCAATAAATCAACTTCCTTTTGCTCAACTCATTCTTGACGGGGAAGTAGTCGTCCTTGATGCTGAGGGACGTTCGGATTTTCAATTATTACAAAGCTCGATTAAAAATAAAGAGAAAGCCCCTTTGATTTATTTCCTTTTCGACCTACTGTACTTTGATGGTTACGATTTACGTGGACTAACCTTAATTGAGCGAAAATCAATTTTAAAAAATGTTCTTGCTGCCGATGTACCGCTCCTTCATTACAGTGACCATATCATTACAGAAGGCAAAGCGCTCTATGAATACTCTTGTAACCATGGCTTAGAAGGAATTATTTCTAAGCGTGTAGATGCAGTCTATCGTTCTAAACGAAGCAAAGATTGGTTAAAAATTAAATGCATTAAACGACAAGAGTTTGTAATTGGTGGTTACACTTTACCTAAAGGAGGACGTGCGCATTTTGGTTCACTGTTACTTGGGGTATATAATAAAAAGGGAACATTGGATTATACAGGAAATGTGGGGACAGGATTTAATACTCAATCACTGAATGAAATCAATAAACTTCTACGCCAAAATAGAGCACCAATTAATCCATTTAATAGCAAACCTCCCGGTTCTACTCAAGCCCATTGGCTCAAACCCCTTTTGGTCTGTGAAGTAGAATTTACGGAATGGACAAAAGAAGGTCTTTTACGCCATCCTAGTTTTAAAGGGATGCGATTGGATAAAAAAGCCACGGAAGTCATGCGTGAGCTTGAGCTTCCTTTAAGAAGGGTAAAAAAAGAGCCCGCGGCACGAACCACCAAGAACCATTCTCAATTTAAAATGACCAATCCGAATAAAATTCTTTATCCTGAAGATAATATAAGCAAATACGATCTGTTGACTTATTATGAAGCAGTCAGTGATTACATTCTTCCTTACTTGACGCTAAGGCCATTAACCTTAGTCCGTTGCCCTTCAGAGTACAATAAATGTTTTTATCAACGCCATTATAATAAAGCAACTAAAAAAGCCCTTCATCCCCTTGAAGATCCTACAGACGAGGGTCATGAACCCTTCATTTATTTAAATAACCAAGAGGGGTTATTAAGTCTCGTGCAAATGGACGTTTTAGAAATTCACCCCTGGGGAAGTACCATTAATCATCTAGAACAGCCAGATATTATTGTTATTGATTTAGATCCTGCTCCAGATGTGACTTGGGCTGAGGTCGTTACTGCAGCATTCGATGTTCGCTACCATTTAAACCAATATCAATTAAAATCATTTGTAAAAAGTACTGGCGGCAAAGGATTACACCTGGTTATTCCAATTTTACCTGAATACGAATGGGAGGATGTAAAGCTATTTACTCACATCTTTGTTCAATTTTTAGAGAAATTAAACCCTCGACGTTACATCAGTAAAATGACGAAATCAAAACGTAATGGCAAAATTTTTGTAGATTACTTACGTAATCAACGTGCAGCAACAGCCATAGCACCTTATTCTACTCGAGCAAAAATTCATGGTCCTGTCGCAACCCCTCTTTCATGGGATGAGTTAAGTGATAATAAAGCAGATAATAATTTCACTATTAAAACCTTGCCTTCCCGTTTAAAGCAATTAGAAAAAGATCCCTGGAGCGATTTTTGGATCATCAAACAATCATTAAGGCTTAATGAATTATAATCGATGATTTCTTTTCAAACAGGAGAGAAATTACGAGTTACTTTTCAAAGAGCGTCTCATCCAAATTTAATTCCAGTTGAATCCCCTCAATGACTCTTTGTTGCTTCAATTTGACTCCTATGCCTAACAATCGTACCGGCATACGCTTTCTCAAAAAACCTTCCTGCATCAGTTGGCTTAAAATAGCCAAATCGAGACGGTCATGCACGCGCTCCACTGTGGTTTGCTGAAAATCATTGAATTTTAATTTAACAAAAAGAGTATGTATTCCAAGAATTTCTCCCGCTCGCTGGATTCGCGCTTCAAGGCGCACCGTTAACTCGGGTAAAGCAGCCAAACAGGCATCCACATCTGGCAAATCGTGTAAATAAGTTTCTTCGACACTAATCGATTTACGAATACGCTCAGGATTAACGGGCCGCTCATCCACACCCCGCGCTAAATCATAAAGCCTCTGCCCCATCACGCCAAACTCATTCACTAAATAGTCTATTGAATGATGTTGTAAATCACCACAGGTTTGAATATTTAATGACTTGAGTTTCTCCTCCATTTTAGGGCCTACACCAAATAATTTGCGTACAGGCAAATCAATCATAAAGGCAGCCACTTCCTCTGGTTTAATCACCTTTTGCCCATTTGGTTTATGCCAGTCACTGGCAATTTTTGCCAAACTCTTGTTCGGTGCAATGCCTGCACTCGCAGTCAATTGCCGTGTCTGATAAATTCGCTCCCGTAACTCTTGAGCGATCCAAGTCGCACTTCCTTTACAATTGGGTGAGTCCGTCACATCAAGATAGGCTTCATCCAAAGATAAAGGTTCAATAAGGTCAGTGTATTCTGCAAATAAATCTCGAATATGTTGGCTTTCATTTCGATAAACTTCCATGCGCACCGGTCGCAAAATAAGGTGACGACATAATTTCAGTGCCTGGGCTGTGGACATGGCAGAGCGTACCCCGAATGCACGGGCTGCATAATTGCACGTTGCAATAACCCCTCTGCGGTCAGCAGCCCCTCCTACCGCGATGGGTTGATTAGCAAGCTCTGGAAAATCACGCATTTCAATCGCAGCATAAAAGCAATCCATATCGATATGAATGATTTTTCTTATTGGATTTCTATCCTTTAGCTCGTTCATGATGTCCTCTTTTAATACACCCGAACCAGAGGAACATCAGACCATCGAGTGGTGTAAGCAGGTGATTTAAGTTCTGCTCGCATCGCCCAGGGCTTCGAATAGCCTTCAGCAGCGAGTCGAATGGTGCTTCGTCCAAACTTTTGGTTGATTTGCTCAAACACGCTCATCCATTGTTCCGCGTCCTGTATTTGCTCCTCACATGGTTGGTGAAACAGATCCAGCTGTCGTGGGTTTTTAGGAATTAAGTCCAGAAGACATACACCCGCTTTTTTGTAGTAATATCCACTTTTAAAAATACGTTGCAGACATCGTTTGGCGATTTTAGTAATTAAACGCAAATCATCGGTGGGATTAATAAAACGAAACTCGATGGATTGAACGTGTTGTGCTAAATCCTCTCGAAACCGATTGGTATGGAGAAAAACACCGATGCGTTGTGCCACCAAATGTTGATGACGCATTTTTTCCACCGCGCGGGCACAATGGCTACTGACTGATTCCGCGATTGAAGCCCATTGTGTTTGCATTTGTCCAAAACTCTTAGAAGACATAATATTTTGTTTGGCCTCGACCTCATCTAAGCCACCACAGGCAACTCCTTGCAGTTCCATTGCCGTTCGCATCAGCACCACATTAAAACTCTTCTTCAAAAGGTGAGGATTGGTCGTTGCCAAATCATAGGCAGTATGAATGCCACGCGCGATTAATTTGTTTTCCCATTGCCGCCCTACACCCCAGATGTCTCCTACCGAAATCTGCTGCAATAAGGATTCACGGTTCGAGGTAATATTAAATATGGGAATTTTAAAAACCTTTTTACACAAATGATTAGCTACCTTAGCCAAGGTTTTAGTGGGCCCTATACCAATCGAAGTAGGTATCCCTGTATGTTTTAAAATTTTCTTTTGTAATTGTTCGCAAAAGGAATCATGGTTGGCTAAGGGTAAGCTACTTAAATCAAGAAATGCCTCATCAATGGAGTAAATTTCCACATGCGGCCAGCTTTCTTCAATGGTACACATCACGCGGTGACTGATGTTGCCATACAGGGTGTAATTCGAGGAAAAGGCTTTCACCCCATGCTGTTTGCACAAACCTTTAATTTTAAAATAAGGCTCGCCCATGGCTATACCTAATGCTTTGGCCTCATTCGAACGCGCGATGCAACATCCATCATTATTGGATAACACCACGATCGGAACATCCTTTAAATCAGGGCGAAACAAGCGCTCACAGCTGGCGTAAAAATTATTGCAATCCACTAGTGCAAACATGTTAGACAAGCTCATGCAATACTAAAGTCACCACCCCCCAAATCACCATTTCATCCTCTTCCGTAATATCAATGGGTTTAAATTTGGGATTGGCGGGGAGTAATTGGACCTTGCCTGCCTTTTTCGACAGGTGCTTTACGGTCAGTTCACCATTGACCGCCGCAATCACAATACGGCCATCGGACGGTTCTATGCTTCTATCGACTAAAAGCCAATCCCCTGAAAAAATACCCGCATTGACCATGGACTCCCCAGTGGCTTGCAAGACAAAGGTGGAGGCTGGATGCTTGATGAATTTGGTATTTAAATCGAGATACCCTTCAATATAATCATCGGCAGGTGATGGAAAACCTGCTTGTATTTTGCTTGCAAATACCGGCAATTGGTACGCCGCGCGATTTTTTAGTTGCTCTAACTCAACAAGCTGGGATAGGGGAAGACGAACTGCTTTGGTCGGCTCACCCTTGGGACGCCCTGCCCCTGCTCTTTTTCCGCCTCGTGGTGACATAAATGGTTCTTTTTTTGATTTACGTACAATTATCATAGACAGAAGAAAACACGCTGTAAATCCCATCCTCACGCTACTGCACTAAAATTCCACCTAAGTCTGCGAGAATATTAAGAAAAAAATTTTTTAAAATTTTTTATTGAGACAATGGCTTGGTTGCCAATGGAGGATCAAAATCAATTCAATTGTGGCATCACCAGAAGGAATAAATCTCCAGCGCAATAACATTATGGCTATTTCATCAGCGTTCATTGGAACAACGACCGCTCATAAAACACGATTAAATCGTTTGGTCTATGGATTTAATCCAATCAGCTTACTTATTTCCCTCTATGAATGACATTCCCATATTCATGCCTTCGTCAAGAAGATTTTCTCCTTTATCTTCTTGTGATTGATTTTGCCCGCCACTTACAGATTGCACAATATCATTCACATTATCAGGTAGCAAAGATGAAGCAATCTGCATAAGATCTGAATTAGTTCCTGAAGGGGAGTCCATACTCATGCTTGAGTCATCATTAGACTGGTTATCGTTTTTATTTTGTAACATCTGTGCGGCATCGTTTACTATGTCTAAAGAATCCTCTGCTATCTGCTTGGCTACTCCTTCGGCTATCTGAGCCATAATGAATACCTCGTTTATAAAGCTCTACCTATAAGAATAGCACAAATAATAAACAGAACTCACCTTACTCACGGGCTAAGCAGTTCCGTCTTTGTGCACGCTTGGGTTCCACCGCAAACCGTTACTTACCAATGCAGAAACTGGAAAAGATATACCCTAATAAATCATCAGAAGTGAATTCCCCAGTGATCTCACATAAACTTTGATGTGCTTGACGTAAATCCTCAGCTAACAATTCACCAGCTCGATGCTCGAGCAGTTGTTGTTGGCCAGTAGACAATATTTTTTTGGCTTCATCTAATGCGTGCAGATGGCGTCTTCTGGCAAGAAAGTGTCCCTCATTCGGTTGATAACCTACAACCTGTTTTATCAATTGTTTCAAACCATCCATTCCTTCTCCTGATTTTGCAGAGATATAGACGGTATGATCGTGTATTTGCGTAGTATGTCCCAGGGTATCAATTTTATTGAATACGGTAATAACGGGAACTTCTGGAGGTAACGCGGTTTTAATTTCTTTGGTTATATGATGATGCTGCTCTAAATCATTCACATCAACAACAAGTAACACACAATCTGCTTTCTTTAGTTCTTGCCATGCGCGTTTAATTCCCTCTTTCTCAACGACATCATGCGATTCACGTAACCCCGCGGTATCGATGATGTGTAGGGGAATATCATCCAGTAAAATATGTTCACGCATAACATCACGAGTAGTGCCTGCAATTTCGGTAACTATGGCTATATCACGCCCAGCTAAGCAATTAATTAAAGTGGATTTTCCCGCATTAGGCCTTCCAGCAATTACGACGGATAACCCCTCACGCAGAATTACCCCTTGATTGGCTTGAGCTCGTATCTCTTCTAATTCGGTTAAAATATTTTGTAATAAAAGGGCTACTTTACCGTCATTAAGAAAATCTATTTCCTCTTCTGGGAAGTCAATTGCCGCTTCTACATACAGGCGTAAATGAATAATTTTTTCGTTTAATTGATTAATTTTATTTGAAAACTCACCTTGTAATGACTTTAAAGCCATTCGCGCGGCAGTTTGTGAACTGGCTTGGATTAGATCAGCGATTGCTTCTGCTTGAGCTAAATCAATTTTATCATTTAAAAACGCGCGCTCAGAAAACTCTCCTGGCCGCGCCAATCGAGCCCCAAGTTGAATACATACTTTGGTCAGCATATCAAGCACAACGGGAGAACCATGGGCTTGGATTTCAACAACGTCCTCACCAGTAAACGAATGAGGTGCTTTAAAATAAATCATAATCCCTTGATCAATTAAAGAATCTAATGAGCCTGATTTATTGGTTTCGGTAACTGAGTAAAAGGAGCAAAAAGTTGCCAAGCGGGGTTTTAAGGCCTTATTGCCATTAAGTAATACAGCAATGGGATATGCTTCTGGTCCTGATAATCGGATAATTCCTACCCCACCTCTTCCGGGTGGGGTAGCGATAGCTACTATAGTTTCTGCAGACATTTATTTAGCTGGAACCAGTTTTTTTGCAGGTTTTTCATCAGAATATTTACGGGTAATGTACCATTGCTGCAATATAGATAGAGCATTATTCACAATCCAATACAATACCAAACCGGCTGGAAAATTCCAAAACAAGCCTGTAAATAATACCGGTAAAAACATCATGACTTTAGCTTGCATTGGATCTGGAGGCGCTGGATTTAATTTTTGTTGAATCAGCATCGTAGCCCCCATAATTAATGGCAATACATGATAGGGATCAGCTGAAGCCAAATCTTTAATCCAGAAAATAAAGGGTGCTTGTCTTAACTCAACACTTTCCAGTAAAACCCAATACAGAGCAATAAAGACTGGAATTTGAATCACGATAGGTAAACAGCCGCCCAAAGGATTTACTTTTTCCTGTTTGTATAACTCCATGGTAGCCTGGCTGATTTTTGCTTTGTCATCACCATATCGCTCGCGCAAGGCTTGTAATTTAGGCTGTAACTTACGCATTCCAGCCATTGATTTATAGCTCGCAGCAGACAAACGATAAAAGGCTAGCTTGATTAATACGGTCACTAAAACGATAGACCAACCCCAGTTGCCTACAACATTATAGATCGCTTTCATCAACGAGAATAATAGCGATGATAAAAACCATAAAATTCCATAATCCACGGTAAGATCAAGCGATGGAGCAATCTTTTCTAGGACACTGGTAATTTCTGGGCCTAAATATAATTTAGCACTGACCGTTTTTTGCTCTTCAGGTTTCAGTGTAATCGGGTTGCTTACAGCACCAATGGTATAATCATTATTTACCGCTCGTGTATAAAATTTATTATTCGTATCCGTAGTTGGAATCCACGCGGTTAAAAAATAGTGTTGCTGCATGGCAATCCAGCCACCTTTACTGTCCACATCCAGGTTTGTTTTATTCATGTCACTAAAGCTTACTTTTTGATAACGATGTTTTCCTGGTTCTGAATAGGAGGCGCCTGTATATGAGCCAACATGAAATACACTTGATTTGTCTTCTTTGGGTGAACTACGTAACAGCTGCGTATTCAAATACCCAGTCCAATCCGTGCTGCTGTTATTAACAATCTTGTAATTTACCTCAATGAGGTAGCTGCCTTTTGTAAAAATGAGTTCTTTTTTTACTTCGAGTCCTTGATCATTTTTTCCACTAAGTGTCACTACTAACTGCTTCTGATCGGGAGCCAATTCGTAGTGTTGCTGTGGGGTGGTAAAATTAAAATTAAGTGCTTGAACATTCTGTCCTGCAGGAACAAAAAGACTGCTGTTCGCCACATAACGCTCGCCAGGTTGATTTTGTAACAGAAGAAATGGCTTATTCTTTTCATCCACACTTTGAGGATAATCGAGGAGCTTTCCAGAAACTACATCCCCATGCTGCAGATCAATACTTACATCTAAAACGTCTGTTTTCACACGAACTGATGGGGCATTGCTGTTATTAGCTTGTTCAACAACTGGAGTCGTTGGAGTTGATGTATTGGTGTTAGAGGGAGCTACTTGAGGTAACAATGGCTGGCCACTATTCTCCTGACTCATCGCATTTTCTGTTGGCGTAGGCTTAGCAGGAGGATAATCTATTTGCCAGGCATTCCAAAGTGATAAACTAACTAGCGCAAGCGCCATATATAAAACAATACGTCGTATATCCATCAATGATTCTCGTTGTTGGGGAGTACTGGATCGTAACCACCGCGTGACCAAGGGTGGCACCGTAATACTCTTTTTAAAGCCATCCATAAACCTTTGGTTATGCCACATTGTTGGATAGCGCTTTCCGCATATTGTGAACAACTTGGGTAATATCGGCAACTTGGCTTTAACAAGGGGCTAATCAAATATTGATATAGTTTGATGGGAAAACAAACTATTTTTCGTAACATGAGATTAATTTTTTCCATGTTTTGCCCATTCTAGCGTTTATACTTGCACTTGTTTGTTTTGCTACGCCTTGTCTTGCTAAAAAAACCACATCGACTGCAGGTAGTTCTTCTTGTCGAAAGCTCTCTCTTAACAGCCGTTTGATACGATTTCGATCATGAGCTTTTGCTATCGCTTTTTTTGATAACGCCAGCCCAAGTCGTGCATAACCTAAATTATTCTCTCTAAAGAGAATGATAAATTCGGATGTTACTATTTTTTTTGCTTGTTCAAACACATGATTATAATCTTTTTTAGTTAATAATCGTTGTGTTTTTTTAAATACAAACACTTATGCAGTCAAACGCTTACGGCCTTTAGCACGACGACGTTTAATTACTAATCTACCTGCACGAGTAGCCATACGCTCACGAAAACCATGATCACGTTTACGTTTTAAATTACTGGGTTGAAAGGTACGTTTCATGATGAACCTGCTAATAAATTATGAGGCTGGCAATGATAGAGAACTTTTTTTCTACTGTCAATTTTAGCATTTGATTATTTTTTGTATCTTTTATTTTTTTAATTTGAATTCGGCTTGCTGTTAATAACTTCATTAAATTTATTTTTTAAATTTTTTTTTATTATTATGTCTTATATTTCTTGTTGATAACTTTTTTATTTTATTAAAAATCAATAAGTTAATTAATAGATAAGTTTGTTTGTAAGCTCTTTTTAAGCCTGTGATCTATTTGTATGTATTTTTATGTTTTGCTTTATTCATTGCTTTATTAGCATCTTATTCCCGTTATTCGATCGTATTTATTCATAGGTAATTTGCGTCAATGTGCTTTGATTTTTAACATTTATTAAGAGAATGTTTGCGAATAACTTATCTTTTTTTGCACGATAAATAATTATTTATTGATGAAAATATACTTTGATGGCTTCCTTTATAGAGATTAAAAAGTAACAGGAAGCAATTTATTTTGTCCAATATTTATCTGGGGCAATAATATGATGAGGATCTATCGCCTCTTTAATTTTTTTGATCAAAGACCAATAAGGGCTCTCTAAATTAACAAGGGAATTGATCACATGGAAAGGTACGCGATGGGGAACAAACCCTTGCTCTATCCCTCGTTCTAAAAGATCCCGATAAAAAGCATGCGCCTTGTCTTTGCCAGTAGGATCAGAAAGATTGAATGCGACACGCGCTAATCCTACTAACACATCGGATTTGTAGGGAAGGACGTGAAATCGGTTATCAGTAACTTGGTGCAGCTCCGCTGACTTATAGACGATCTCATGAAAAGAAAGTAAGTTTTCTGATGTAGCTGCGAAGAGGACTATATACCATATAAAGCCAACACCATCTTCTGCTAATTCTAAATACCTGTCTTGAGGAATATCAATTTGCAGGAGTTGGTATTGTTCTTTTAAATTATGTTCATTGGGATATCCTTTAGAATAACTCAATGACATGTCCAATAAATCTACTAATGAGGCAATTCGACTAAAATGCTGCTGCATAAAAGGATGATGAAACACTTTTTTTAAACGCAAAATGTTGTTATCACCAATGGAGTAACCTTTTAAGCCCGCGTTTCGTATGAGCTTTTTTAACATTTTCTTTCTGGCTTGGTGCAACGAGGCGTCCATACTCGCTATGATGCACGAATAAGAATATCCACCCATTTGTTTCGAAGGGAGTAAAGCCTTGCTCCATCTCCCACTGAGTATATTGCTGTGGCCATTTAGGGCATTATACTGATGATAAATATCAATGGTCTTAGTCAAGGCTGTTTTATCAGGAGCACTGATGTAAAAGGTGGTGATGTATTTGGGTTGGTGATACAACGCTATAGTCATCGCGGTGACTATAGCCAAATCGCTTTGAATAAATAACCCTTCTAAGAGAGGACCAACACCAATTCTGATCGATGGGGTGAGTTGTTTTTTACAAAGCCCATTTATCCCATCGTTATAAAGGGAGCCATCAGGCAGTACGCATTCAATAGAACGAATGGTATGAATAGCCGACCCTAAAACCCCCACACCTTTATCCAAGATATTACCTATAATGCTGGTATTCGGTCCGGCTCCGGTAATGGAGCTCATGAATCGAGCCTTTTTATTATCAAGAAAGACACGTAAGTCGCCTTGAGTTACTCCGGGCTGAATGGTGATTATTCCTGTTTTTTCTTCAAAATGAATCACTTGCTTCATTTTGGATAAGTCTACAACCACTGATTTGTTATGTTTTGGTATGGCACTCCCCAATCCCCAATTACGGCCTGTACTAATTGGATATAATGAGATTTGGAATTTATTGGCTAACAAAACCAGTTTTTGCACATCTTCCTTGCACTCGGGTTGGAATACGGCATCAATCTCCGCGTTAATACCTAAGGTGTTTTTTTTATAAAAGGCAAGATCTGGTTCTTTAATGATAGTTCCCGTACCTTGAAGTTGTTCGAAAAAAGAATCGGGTATGTTCTGATCCATATTTTTTTCTTCCAGATAGCTGACTCACTCGCTAGGCCATGCAAGTCCAAACTATTATTTAGTATAGGACATAAAGAGTAATGAATTGGTAACGGTTAAAAATAATCATGCCTTGATTCCCTGTTGAATCGATTAAATCTTCTGGAAATTCTTTTGGCATGGTCTAAATTTAAACAATATGGCTTTTGTAATCAACTCAAGGTTTAGTGTTTAAAGAGATGTATTAGCAATGCGTTGTATGGGATTAACGGTGTAACTGAATAATAATTTAAAAATCTCCAAATCCTCATTTCAAGCATTAACTACAGAACAGATTAAGAGCGCAACATGCTTTTTTCTAAAAGAGAATGAGTTTTGGGGGCAACGTGAAGAATTTGTATGTAAAAACGATCAAACCCAGACATTTAACTGATTCACAAAAACAAGAATTGGTTGCATTGCATCAACAGCAAATTCATCTCGACGCGCAAACTATTTTAGATTATCTGCTCCCTCGCGATTATCTACTGTTCTATTACCATAAAAAAAGCCATCATCTGGTTGCTACCATAGGGGTACAGATCATTAATTTTAAAAAAACATCGATTATTTATTTTGGCAATGTAGTAGTCGATCCAACCTGTGCACATGAAGGGTGTATTTCTCATGCTTCATCCAAATATATTTTTCGTTTATTTTTAAAATATCCATTCAAACGCAAATACTGCTCCGGTTTGGCCTCAAGCTCGGGTTCTTTAGTCTATTCTTTAAAGCATAAACCCTCATGGCCTAATCCTGATGAAGAAACGCCTGAGGACATCACTCAACTGATGATCAAAGCCCTACATAAAATAGGAGTAGACAGTTACCGAGTGGAACAGGGAAATCTAATTGCTACCAATTTAGCAAATAAAATTAAAAAAGAGTTCCATGTAAAGCAAAAACCTCCTACTGCAGCAGAGTCTTTTTTTAAACGAATAAACCCAGGGGCAGAACGTGGGGAGCAGGTATTTTTTCTAAATCCTTTTACGTTAACAAATGCCCTCGATTTAGCCATTCATGCGTTGCATGGGCATTTAATTAAAAGCCCCAAGTTTTATCGCCGTATAAAGAAATATAAACAGGAAAAACCATTTTTTTGTCTGATTATCCTGGGGATATGCATTGTTAAAAATAAAATTTGGTGACGCAGCGGTGATCTTGAGCACCGCAAAACCAGCGTGCTCCCACAAGCCATCAAATTCTAAGTTTGCCCTAGAGTTGTTTAAGATAAAGGTCAAGGGTAAGATGAACACCAAGTTTTAGATTTGAACGATAACTCCAAGAAAAGAAGGAGATATGGACTCTCTTTACAAACAACTGCTTCGATCTTCAATTTTAGGGACGCTGGTGATGCTCGCGCTTCTTTTTATTCCTGCAGGTACCCTGAACTATTGGCAAGGTTGGGTTTATATGGCGGTATTCATCATTGCGTCTGCCGCATACAGCGTATATCTGGCAAAACATGATCCCGCGCTTCTCAAGCGCCGTACCGAAGCGGGCATAGCCTATGAGAAGGAACCGGCTCAAAAAATCATTATGTCGTTACTTTTTGTGACCTCTACCGTGCTTATTGTTTTGCCGCCACTCGATGTGCGCTTCGGTTGGTCGCTGGTACCCAGGTACGTCTCGATCATCGGGAACGTGCTGGTTGCTTTCTCATTCTACATTTTTTATCTTGTCTCGAAAGTGAATACTTATGCTGCTGCCAACATTCGTGTTGAAGAGGGGCAAAAAGTGATAACCACTGGTCTATACGGGGTCGTCCGTCACCCAATGTATCTTGGTGCCATCTTTCTTTTCATCGGCACGCCGCTTGCGCTTGGTTCTTGGTGGACGCTGCTTTGGGTCCCCGTCCTTTTGTCCATTCTCGTTGCTCGTATCCTAAATGAAGAAAAAATACTTGCACGGGATTTGCCAGGATATACGGAGTATCAGAAAAAAGTGACCACACGGCTTGTACCGTTTATTTGGTAACTAAAACAATCCGGTATTCTCGAACTTGTTGTTGCCGTTGCCCCGATTATCGATTCGATTAGGTATCCATAACGGAGTGTAAAATTAAATAAAAATTAGCTCTGATGAGCTAATCAGACTCTTTTAAGCTCTAATCTGTCGCTCTGGAATTAAAAGTTAAAATATAGCGAGAACGATGTTCTGGATGATAACTAACACTTTTTAATTCTTTTAAATAATTATTATTGGTGAAATTGGCAATGGTTTTACACCAAAACCTCAAAGCAAGAGCATTTTCAGGAATGACGCTTACCTCCCATTGCCCAGGATGAGTTTTCCAAAGTTCCTCGGCGATTTGAGCAGCGACACCTTTACCTTGAAATTTTGCCAAAATAAAGAACTCCCCCATGTTCCATTGAGTAGTTGATGAAATGCCGATTTGATTCAGTAGGACAAAACCAGCAAGTTCTTTTTCTACGAGGACAAGAAAAGCTTTCCGACTGGGGTCCTCAAAATAAATTTTAAAATCGAAACTTTCATAAAGACCGTCCTGTGGACAAGCCCAATCATCGGAGATAAATCCACAATATCGTGACATATCGTAAACATAAAAACGGGCCATATTTTGAATGGTTGGATAATCCTTGATGGAGGCAGGTAGCAGAAATGGATGCAAGGGCTCGAGTTTATTTTCTTGCATTGTCTTATCCAAAATTAAGGACATATAAACCATATTCCATTGATATCCAGCAGGCTTTAAATTAAAAAGTGGTTGGAATCCCTGACGCTCATAGAATCTGTAGGTATTTAGATAATTTGCATCACGTTGATCTGGAGATAAGGTTTCAACAGTGATTGTAAGTGCTGATTGAGCTACTGCATATCGAATTGCTTCCCGCATTAATGCATATCCAAGACCCTGTCCATGGTATTGACGAAAAATTCCCATCCAAAAAATAGAACCATTTCTTGGATATGGAAATTCTAAACTAAGTAGTCCTACATACCGCTTATTTACTTTTACTGCAAAGTTAATGTGCTTTTTTACTCCATTTACATAGTATTCATTGCATTCAGGCAGACCAAACCATTCAGGTAAATCGATAGTAATTTCCCTACATAACTGTTCCGCAACATGTGGTTGTACTTGATCTATTTGATAGTTCATTCTTTATAACCTATGATCCTACTTTAATAAGCTGTTAGACACTGGAGTTAATGGGCACGAATTCTAATTGTTTTAGTTTGGGGGTTAATTCGGTAATTCCTTGATGTTCATTACCATTACCATGCACAAGTATTATAGCTCCTGGAGTAATAGGCTGGTTTTTTGCTATCCAAGCATCAGCGCCTAATGGGATTAAGCCAAATTTCTTCATCTTCATAATTAATTTTTTATTGGCAATAAGACCAGGGAATCTAAAGAAAATGGAAGGCACCTGATTTTCTTCTAAAAGATATTTTTCCGTTAATAGAATTTCACTCTCTTCATTAATCATCTCGGATAAAAGAAAGTTATTGGTGTAGGGCAAATCATCGTAATAAGGATGACTAAAGGAGTGATTGACCCAAGTAATTATCAATTGTTTTTTTGCTTGTAGATCCAATAGGTATTGAAACTCGTTTTGATGCATTAATAACCACAATCCAGACATCGATACCGCCACAGGAATGGGTTTTTTATGAGATAAACTCGCTAATTGATCAAAAAACTCTTTTTCAAAGGGTACAGAAGATTGACACATATCTACAGTTAATATGTTGCCTGAAACAGCACTTCTAGCATGGGTTAAACCATAATTTTCCATGACATACGGTTTCGAGGTGTATTTTTGTAGTAATTGATAATAATTGGTACTTGCAATCTGCCACTGGGCATAATCACCAAGGCGGTTCGTATTTTTCCCATCAGTCAGGGAAATTTCGGTGATTGGTACCACACGGGTATCTAAGTTATTGGTATTAACGATTAAAAATGAAGGAATGTTATTTCGTTTGAACGTACGAAGAGCAATCGATAGAGTCCCATCTTTCGTATAAACCGGTATATAGGTTCGTTGATAATCAGTAATCGTGATGTTTTCAGAGTATACAATTGTTGAACTACAAATTAACGCGATATAAAAGCTAATTTTTAAAAATTTCATTAATAATCAATAATAATTCCAAGTTTTAACTATTTTAAGTTGTTGTGTAATGAAACACAAATTTTACTTTTCTTAGGTTTAAATACTGATTTTTCTATGGAATTAACCTTACAAAACCCATTTATATTTTAATGCGGCAAGGGATACCCTTAGTTCATTATCATTGGAAATGTACTAGTATTGAACTAAGGGAATAATCAATTGCTCTAAGTGCTTACCATGTTTACCCAATTATCTAATTATTTTATTCCAGAAAAGATTAAAGCACGTCGTGAAGATTATTTTCGCGCCAAAAATATTCTTGGTGGCGTCATGATTGCCGCTGTCTCTGCGCCTCTTTTTGCATTTTTTTATTATTTTTTTGGCGCAGAGGCCGCTGCTTTGGTGATTTTACTCGAAGGGGTTTGCATTGTAGGTGCCGCATTTATATTAAAGAATTCAGGGTCGGTATTTTGGACCCGTGAGCTCATTGTCGGTAGTTTGGCGCTCACTTTATTTTGGTTGGGATATACTACTGGGGGAATATCTGCACCGGCAACCTTTTGGCTCGCTTTACCGCCCATAACGGCATTCTTTTTTGGTGGTATTAAATCAGGGATCTTTTCGGCTTGTGTATGCAGCATCGCGGTAATCCTGATCTATGTTTTAGAATTCTTTGCTTCCTCAACTCCTTCATTACCGATTGCGCACTCGGCACTTTTGGACATCATTTCCATTTTGGGTTTGTTGTTTATTATTTTATGTTTGGCTTATTTTTATGACAAAAGAGCTTTAGAGTTTATAAAGAGCTTAGAGGATGCATTAAATAAAGAAAAAGTAATTATAAAAAAATTGGAAATGCGGACTCGATCTTGGCAAGATCAGAAAGCTGTGACTGAAATCGAGCGATCATCTAAAAATTTATTACACAATGTTTTAGAAAGTTCGCACGAATATTCGATCATAGCCACCAACTTGACCGGTGATATTTTAATTTGGAACAAGGGTGCGTTTTATAATTATGGATATACAGCAGAAGAAGTTGTAGGTAAAGCAAATATTGAAATACTCCATACACCTGAATATATTAAATCAGGGCAATATCAACGTTTTTTAGAAAAAGTTAACACAGAAAGTGAGGCTGAAGAGTTTATCGAACGCGTTCGAAAAGACGGTTCTCATTTTATGGCCTCGGTTGTAATGACGATGCGCAAGGATGATGAAGGCAAACCAATTGGTTATCTCAACATATCACACAATATTACCCAGCAGAAACGCTTAGAAGAGCAATTGATTAAAATTAATAATGAATTAGAGCAATTCGCCTACATTGTGTCACATGATTTAAAAGCACCTCTGCGAGCGATAGAAATGCTTTCTACTTGGATTGAGGAAGATAGCGGAAATAAATTAGATGAGCAAGGTAGGAAGAATTTTACTTTATTACGCAGTCGTGTGAAACGCATGTCCAATTTAATATCAGGCGTTTTGGGGTATTCACGTGTTGAATACACAGAAAAGAAAATACAAACAGTCAATACGAAGAATCTTATAAAAGGGATAATTGAAACCCTAGATCCCGCTAAGAGTTTTACGATTCACTATGCGGAACATCTTCCAACAGTCCATGCTGATGAAATTCAATTAAGTCAAATTTTTTCTAATTTAATTGATAACAGCATGAAACATCATCATAAAAAAAATGGTAACATTGAAATTGATGCGAAAGAAATTGATGATTTTTATGAATTTTCTATTAAGGATGATGGCCCTGGCATTGAATCGAAATACCATGAAAAAATTTTTACCATATTTCAAACTTTAAAAGGGCGTGATGAATTTGAAAGTACAGGCGTGGGTTTAACCATTGTAAAAAAGATCATTGAATTGAATGGTGGAAAAATTAGGGTGTATTCAGAATTAGGCAAGGGCACCACTTTTTACTTTACTTGGCCAAAGAAAGTCCAAAAATCAGAGTAAATCCCTGGCATGAAATTTTATTATTATGCCTTCATTGGGTGTTCGCAGCGTTCAGGAACAAGAAGAAAATTTAAAGAGTGAACCTGGTTGCTTGCTCCAGTAATATGGTTGTTATTCGATATAATTTCATCTATTCTGGTACGTTTCATCTATAAAAACAGACTAAAAATAAGCCAATGACACTATCAACCAAAGCGATTCTGGGCGCCCTAGGAAAACCTACTGCCTCAACAAAAGAATTTCCCATTGATCCCAATGAGCTTACAACGGAATATGCGCTTGCAGAAGCGATTGATGCACACCATGTATCCTTGCAAGATACGGATATGGTGGTGATTCTTTCCGGGCGAAGTGGATTTTTTGGTAGCTATTTAGAAGTAGCAGCTGATAAGTTTGCTTTATGTGAAAACGAATACGATAAAACCGACACAGTACGTCGAATGGAATATGGAATTAACATCGCAAAACGATGTACCCAAAACAATCTTAAAAACGGTATCGCTAAGCCTGTTTATATTTATTTCAATGGTGTTCAGCGACAAAATGAGGAGTTGAGAACCCTATTGAAAGCAAAAGGAGAGTTCAATGGGTATCCTGCCGCGTTATTTATTATTGATGCGATTCCGTTTGACAATACTCTTGGGCAAGTTCTTGGGTTGAGTCGATTTCTTGATACGCACTGGAGCCATTTTTGTAAAACCCACAATTTATCTCGTCCGCCAAATCTAGTGATTTGTACCAGCAGCTATCATGTTCCTCGAGTCACGCTTGCGCATGGCGCAAACTCCCCTCTACTCACTGCTACTTTTTGGCACAACCAACCGGAGTTAGTAAAAAAACTATCTCACACGATGCGAAACTATATTTTAAATCCTGGTGAAATTCTTAAAAAATCGAGTTTAGTGGTATTGGGCTGCGACCGACAAATTACGGCCAACCCATGCTGGGAAAAAGATTTAAAAGGGGATATGGAAGCCCGGGTTCGCTATTCCTTTTTGCAAAAAGTTCCTTCCATTGCCCCCATGCGTGCTGATAATGATGTGACGGTTAAGCGCGCCCTGGTTTTAAAAAGTTTTTATAATCTGTTCAAAGAGAGGGTATCTCTTGAAACGATGAGCGATCAGAATCCCAACAAGGAACAAGTAAGTCGGGATAAGCACGATTCCAGCAGTATTTCGCTCACAAAACAGTAGGATTTGCCAATAGATTGAAGAGCATCAAAAGCTACCTGTTTATTATTGCTTCGGTAAAGAGTTGGGGACTTGATAATGTTCTTTAGAAAAGATGGTATGAATCATTTGCGCTGTTTGGGGTAACCTCATGATTCTCAGTGATTAGGATTTCTTCATGAAATTTTTTAAATCCGTTTTAAATGGTGTTGGATCGGGAGCCGGTGTCGCATGGCCATTGTTTGGAATCGTTTTTACTGTATTCGGTGGGGCGGTTGCCAGCCTTTTTTCTTTAACTTTGGGGATTATTTCAATTTCTTTGTTTTTTGCTGTTGGCATTCCTATTTTCTATTTTTCATATCAAGAAATGAAAAATGAAGAAGGAAGATTTCAAGAGCAATTAGATAAAAATCAACAAAAATTATTAACTGATATCCAGGAGTATCTCAATAGCATTTATCGGTATGCGCTGCATGAAAAAGAGAAAACGGATGTTCATGACCTATTCGCACGAATCCTCATCATGGATCTCAATAAAATTGCCCATATGGATGCGCGTTCCCCTTTATACCTTATTCTGTCGCTTCTCAATGAGGAATATCAATTAAAGCAAACTATTCCTAATAATAAAATTATCTTAGAACACCTTGTACATAAAATATCCCTAACTCCGGTGCCCTTAGCTCAAAAATTGGTTCCTCCTTTTTTTACTTTTGTAGGTACTTTTGGTTCTATTACAGGGTGTAGCGCCGGGGTTTCAGGGGTATTGACAGGCATGGGACTGTTTTCAAGTTTTGCCGCCTTTCCTTTATTAGGATGGGGAATTTTAGCCTTTGCATTAATCAGTGGTATTGCAATGGCCTCTGAATCCCTTGCTAAAACGAGTGAGCGTTTTAAAAAGAACGAGTTAAATCAAACAATAAAAAATATGCATAGTCAATTAAGCAAGGCAACCCTTGAACGTGATTTAGCTGCACGATTATCCAGTACCTTCACCTCATTAAAGGAGCAGGGTGAAGAAAAGAGGGGAATGGATCTCAATCACCCCATCTTACCCCATTCATTTTTTAACCGCGCATGCGACAAGAAGATTAAATTAACTTTTTCCTCTTTTTTTAATCTAAAGCAATCGTATTCTGGCAACGCACAAGATGATGCCCATACTTTTTATAGTCCTTCTTCGAAATGACTTCTTAGTTCATCAACATTGACGTTATTTTTCATAATGTTCGTGATTATTATTTTGAAACGGCATCCCTTGAGCAGGTATTTATTTTATCACCGAAAGGTAATTGAGCGATCTCCCATTTTTTCAAGCAACTTCAAGTCTTTGGTGCTGGAGTCAGGAAAAATATCCACATTTTTTTGTGGATAACTTTTCTTTATTCTAAAGCCTGAGTATAATTTGCCTGCAGCAGCACCTTAGTGAACTGAAGAAGTTTCTACTTCTCCACTTCTGCGAAGTAATTTTCATGCTTAATTATCTTGCTGTCCAGGTACTTTCAGTGGCATATTTAAATGCTGTGGATAATTAGTTTTAATATTCTTTTTACCACCCTTCTTTGATGAGGAGTTAAGTTGTGTCAGCATCTGTTTGGCAAAAATGTTTAGGACTGTTACAAGATGAGTATTCTGCTCAACAATTTAATACCTGGTTGCGTCCTTTACAGGCTCATACAGATGAGCAACGTTTTATTTTATTTGCTCCGAATCGATTTGTTGTGGATTGGGTAAAAAAACATTTTTTTTCTCGAATCGAAGAATTAATTAAACAATTTTGTGGAGATGAGATTAAATCCATCTCCATTGAAATTGGGAGCAAGGCTTCCAGTACCGACTCTGATTCGAGCTCTTCGGGTTCATTTTCATCTGAAGTTAAAACATCTGCTCCAACGAGTTCTACAGAAATTAAGGCTGTTCCAAAAAAAGCGGTTGATTATAAGAGCAGCCACTTAAATAAAAAATTTGTTTTTGAAAGCTTTGTTGAAGGTAATTCTAACCAGCTTGCTCGTGCGGCCTCCATGCAGGTGGCGGAGCGGCCTGGTGATGCATATAATCCCTTGTTCATTTACGGCGGGGTGGGTTTAGGAAAAACACATCTGATGCATGCTATTGGTAATGCCATACTCAAGAATAATCCGGATGCCAAAATTCTTTATTTGCATTCTGAACGTTTTGTTGCGGATATGGTTAAGGCGATTCAGACTAATTCAATCAATGAATTTAAACGCTTTTATCGCTCTTTAAATGCGTTGCTTATTGATGATATCCAGTTTTTTGCTGGTAAAGACCGCTCGCAAGAGGAATTTTTCCATACCTTTAACGCATTATTGGAAGGGCAACAGCAAATCATTTTAACGAGTGATCGATATCCTAAAGAAATTGAGGGGATGGAAGAACGATTAAAATCTCGCTTTGGTTGGGGATTAACTGTTGCAGTTGAGCCGCCCGAGCTTGAAACTCGCGTTGCTATTTTGATTAGCAAGGCCGAGCAGTCCAATATTGAGCTGCCTTATGAAGTGGCTTTTTTTATTGCAAAACGGATTCGTTCTAATGTCAGAGAGCTAGAAGGTGCTTTACGCAGGGTTATTGCCAATGCTCATTTTACAGGCAAACCAATTACTATTGAATTTGTTCATGAAGCTTTACGTGACCTTTTGGCCCTTCAGGATAAATTAGTTACGATTGAAAACATTCAAAAGACCGTGGCTGAATATTATAAGGTCAAGGTGGCAGATATATTGTCAAAGCGACGTAGCCGCTCTATTGCTCGGCCTCGACAGATGGCTATGGCTTTAAGCAAAGAGCTCACCAACCATAGTTTGCCTGAAATTGGCGATCATTTTGGTGGTCGTGACCACACAACGGTGATTCATGCCTGCAGAAAGGTTAAGGAATTGGTTCAGGATGACAGTGATTTTGCTGAAGATTATAAAAACTTAATGCGTATTTTGTCTTCCTAATGCATAAAATGAGACGGTACTCATGCAGGGTATGCCTAAATCCTAGTTTAGGTGGTGTGTGTCTATAGGTTTGTTTTTATTTAATCCTGCTTCATGCCCTAGTTCTGAATCTGCTACGAGTAAGTTAAGAAAATTGCCTGCGTCGCGCGATATGTTCGTGGAGCGTAGTGAGTCAGAGCTTATTTTAACCGAATGACAGTGAGTTAGGAGTGGGGACGATGAGGTGTTTGTTAGTTAGCTGAATATGGAGTTCTATCTTGTTTGAATTCGCTATAAAAAAAGAAGACTTACTTGCCCCAATACTTACAGTGGCAGGTGCTGTAGATAAAAAACAATCCTTAGCTATTTTGTCGAACTTTTACTTTAAATTGGCAGATGGCCTATTGAATATCACAGCGACCGATTTAGAAATCGAAATTTCCGCACACGTTGCGTGTCAGTCCGGATCACAAACTGGCAGTATTACAGTGCCTGCTAAAAAATTTATTGATATTTTTCGTTCCTTAGATGATGAAGCGACACCTAATGTGATTGTAGATAATGGTCTTTTAACGATTAAGCAAGGACGAAGTTCATTTAAGTTGGCGACCTTACCCGCTGATAGTTATCCACTTAGTGAAGATGAGTGTAACGAAGTTGAATTAACCATTCCTCGTTTGGTTTTACTCAAACTGTTGCAGTCAACACATTTTGCCATGGCACAGCAGGATGTACGCGTATTCCTTAATGGCTTATTTCTTGATTTTGAAGCAAATCTTATTTCTGCCGTTGCAACCGATGGGCATAGAATGGCAATTTGCCGTCATCAATGTTCTAATTCGAGTGAAAAAAAACTATTGTTACCCAAAAAAGGAATTCAAGAGTTATTACGACTTCTTAATAGCATTGACGATGAAGAAGTTTTATTGGCTGCCGGTAAATCGCATTTTAAATTAGTGTCACGCCAGTTTGTTTTTTTATCGAAATTAATAGAAGCACGCTTCCCTCCTTATAATAAGGCAATTCCTAAAAATCAGGACAAACAAATCATCATTGATTGTTCTGTGTTTAAACGTTCGCTGTCTCGGATTGTTATTTTGGCTCATGAAAAGTCGAGAGCGGTCATGCTTCACCTACAACCCGGTATGCTCACTTTAATCGCTAACAATAATGAACAAGAAGAGGCAGTAGAATCTTTAATTGCCGAAACTCAGGGAGATGAATTAAAAATCGGCTTGAACGCTACGTACTTACTTGACGTGCTCTCTCATTTTGGGGAAGGACAAATCCGTTTATCCTTATCCAATACAGACAGCAGTATTTTAATTGAGTCCTTAGCCGACGATAATTACCAATATATCATTATGCCCATGAAAATATGATTTTATCTGAATTAAAAATTCATCACCTACGTAATCTTTCATCAGTTCATCTCGATTTAAGTCCCCGATTCAATTTCCTATTCGGGGCCAATGGAAGTGGCAAAACATCCATCCTTGAAGCGCTTTATCTCTTAAGTTGTGGTCATTCATTTCGCTCTCGCGAAATTTCGCCAATTATTTCCTATGAACAACCTGCTTTAACTGTGTTTGCTCGTGCACAACAACAAGAGACGATAAGTATTCAAAAATCTTATTCTCAACCGACTCAAATTAAATTAAACAACCAATTTTGTTCCACCACCAGTCAATTGGCGTATGCTTTACCCTGCCAGGTTTTTTATTCTGATATTTTTCAAATTATCGATGCGGGACCTTCCGTGCGCCGTAGCCTATTGGATTGGGGATTGTTTCACGTGAAACATAATTATCTTTCGATTTGGAAAGAGTACAAAAGGGTGCTAAAACAGCGTAATGCGCTTTTACGACAACGCGCACCTTATGACCATTTTATTCCCTGGGACAATTTGTTAAGTCAATTCGCCAATCAACTCCATTTGCTTCGAGAGGACTATTTTGCACAATGGTCGTGCGCATTTACCAAGGTGTTGCACGAGCTAAGCCCACTTGACTGCACGATGAGCTACTATAAAGGATGGGATAAAAAAAATACGGGCAAAGACTTAGTGGACATATTACAAGAAGGGTTTGCCAGTGATAACCAAAAGGCCTACACCCAGTTTGGCGCTCATCAAGCCGATATTCTGATTGAGGTCAATCAAAATAAAGCCAAACAAGTTTTATCACGAGGACAACAAAAAATAATTTTGTTTGCAATGCGCCTAGCCCAAGCCAATTTATTAACACAGGATTGTTTGTATTTAATTGATGATCTCCCAGCTGAACTGGATGAGCAACACCAAACACAGTTGATGGCTTGTCTTGCAAAAAGAGCAGGTCAATATGTTATCACCTCTACAAGCTATCCCTCGTTATTGATCCCTATAATCATGGATCAACAGCATTTAATTGTACCAATTAGCGACGGTAGATTAAATCAGTGACGATTGTTTCACGTGGAACAAATGAAAAGGGTAAGCCCAGTTGGATGAAAACCCAAGAAATGAAAGTCGGTAATTCCTCGTTAATACATTTCATTTGATAGAGCCAATCTTCATCGATGTAAAGATACTCGATGAGATATAAACGCAGCTCAAAATATGCTATGATAAAGTATTCAGAATAGAACACCACGAAAGGTTAAGAGGACCTCCTAATGAGCGTTGATGCCAGTTACGATTCAAATAATATTAAAGTCCTAAAGGGGTTAGATGCAGTAAGAAAGCGACCAGGAATGTACATCGGAGATACAGATGATGGTACTGGTCTGCACCACATGGTTTTTGAAGTTGTAGATAACTCTATCGATGAAGCACTGGCGGGCCATTGCAAAGAGATTTTTGTAACCATCCATTCCGATGAGTCAATTACCGTCAAAGACGATGGACGCGGAATACCAGTAGATATTCACAAAGAAGAAGGTCGATCTGCGGCAGAAGTGATCATGACAGTACTTCATGCCGGTGGAAAATTTGATGATAATTCCTATAAAGTATCTGGTGGATTGCATGGTGTAGGGGTGTCCGTAGTTAATGCTTTATCTGAAGAATTACATCTGACGGTGCGTCGGCATGGCAAAATACATGAGCAACATTATCGTAATGGGGTCCCCGATGCACCGATGGCAGAAACAGGTGATGCAACGACCACTGGGACCCAAATTTGGTTCAAGCCAAGTGCTGAAACATTCTCAAATATTGAATTTCACTACGATATTTTGGCCAAACGCTTAAGGGAATTATCCTATTTAAACTCCGGGGTTTGCATCCACTTATATGATGAGCGCTCACAAAGACAAGATACTTTCCACTATGAAGGTGGAATAATGGCGTTTGTGGAACATCTTAATAAAAATAAAAACGTCATTATGCCCGCAGTTTTTTCCATGACTGCTGAAAAAGATAATATTGTTGTTGAACTCTCAATGCAGTGGAATGACTCTTATCAAGAAACGCTTTATTGCTTTACAAATAATATTCCGCAGCGCGATGGGGGAACCCATATGGCGGGTTTCAGAGCCGCTTTGACCAGAACACTGAACAACTACATTGAGAACGAAGGTTATGCTAAAAAAGCTAAGGTGTCACCAACGGGAGATGATGCGCGCGAAGGCCTGACGGCAGTGCTTTCTGTTAAAGTGCCTGATCCAAAATTCTCTTCACAAACAAAAGATAAGCTTGTTTCTTCAGAAGTAAAATCGGTGGTTGAATCCAGTGTTTCTGAAAAATTCAATGATTTCCTCCTGGAAAATCCATCCAGTGCAAAAGCGATTGTCGGCAAAATAATCGACGCGGCACGTGCAAGAGAGGCAGCCCGACGCGCCCGAGAAATGACACGTCGCAAGGGAGCGCTCGATATAGCCGGATTGCCTGGAAAGCTTGCTGATTGCCAAGAAAAGGATCCTGCTTTATCAGAACTCTATCTAGTAGAGGGAGACTCAGCAGGTGGTTCGGCAAAACAAGGGCGAGATAGGAAATTCCAAGCCATTTTACCGCTCAAAGGAAAGATATTGAACGTTGAGAAAGCACGTTTTGACAAAATGCTTTCATCACAAGAGGTTGCTACACTCATTACTGCTTTGGGTTGTGGCATAGGACCTGATGAATATGATCCAGATAAAGTACGTTACCATCGCATCATCATCATGACCGATGCTGACGTTGATGGTTCGCACATCAGAACCTTACTCCTTACTTTCTTCTACAGACAAACCCCGGAGTTGTTAGAGCGTGGTTATATTTATATTGCTCAACCTCCACTGTATAAAGTAAAGCGTGGAAAACAGGAACAGTATGTTAAAGATGATGAAGCGTTGTTCGAATATTTAACGCAAAGTGCTTTAGACGGAGCAGCATTCTATCCAGGAAAAGACATTCCGCCGATTACCGCTATGGCTTTGGAAGAGTTGGTGCAGCAGTATCGACGTGTTGAAAAGATTATCAAACGCTATAAAAGACGATATCCATCTGACATATTGAAACGTGTAGCCTATTTGCCCACTTTGCATAGTGAAGACTTTAGTCAGCAAGAAAAAATCGCCAATTGGTGCAAGCAATTGCATTTGGGCATGCAGCAGCTTGGAAGCAAGACAGAACAATATCAAGTAGAGGTTCATTCAATAGCTGATACCAATCAGTTTATCCCCAGAATCATAGTGACTCAGCATGGAATGGAGAATTATATTCCTATGAATGTAGAATTCTTCAATTCAAAAGACTATAAGGAGTTAGTGAGCCTGGGTTCTAAATTAGCAAGTCTGGTGGAAGAAGGCGCTTACATCAAACGTGGTGAAAAGGAGCTCGCTGTAGAACACTTTGAACAAGCCCTAAACTGGTTGATGGAGGAAGCGAAAAAAGGTCAGGCTATCCAGCGCTATAAAGGTCTTGGAGAAATGAACCCAGACCAACTTTGGGAGACAACCATGGATCCGGCTGTGCGACGTATGCTGCAAGTAAGCATAGAAGATGCCGTTGCTGCCGATGCTATTTTCACCACCCTTATGGGTGACAATGTTGAGCCCCGAAGGGAGTTCATTGAAAGTAATGCTTTAGAAGCCGAAAATATAGACGTATAAAAACGAGCGTAAGCAATAAGGGCTTGTTTCCATTTTTACTCTCTTGGACAAATAACCACGCTATCGCGAGCATAACGAGAGCGTGCTAAGTGCCCAAGCTAAAGAAATGGAAACAGACCCTAATCAGTCATGATCACACAAAATTCATCGTCTCAAATCATGAACCCATCCAATACCTAAAAAAGTATTTCAAATCAATCAAATGCATCAGTTAAAACATTTCTGGACATATGATAGCACCTATGACAGGATATCTGTCACAATGAGTTTACATTAAAAATTGCAGATCATTCTCGCGACAGAGGAAATGGCTAAGGTCAGGTTTGGTACTCATCGCTCCTTCCAAACTATGTATTGAACTATGCCCCGGAAGCTCCTTGCAAAGATAGGATTTTTTTATAAGCGATGGAGTATTCGAAAGCGGTTATTTCTTATTCAAGAAACATATTGATTTTTATGGCTGTAAGGATTTAACGATACAAGGAGATGCTATGAAATTAAAATTAAATGGACTGCCATTTAAACTTCTAGTTACACCAGTTGTATTCGGTTTATTGAGCGTACAGGCTTATGCTTTGCCAAAAGCTCCTGGGATAGCACATCATCCCATTCGTTATAAACCAAACACCCCTCACTTCATGCCCACTGGATTAACACCAAGCCAAATTCGAGTTGCTTATGGGTTTAATTCGGTGAATGCACAAGGGAAAGGTCAGGTTATAGCAATTGTAGATGCATACGATGACCCAAAAATCGAAGCAGATTTAGCAGTATTCTCAAAACACTTTGGTTTGCCTGCATGCACGACAGCAAATGGTTGTTTTAAAAAAATATATGCTACGGGTAAAAAGCCAAGAACAGACGCAGGTTGGGCTGGAGAAATTGCCCTAGATGTTGAATGGGCACATGCGGTAGCGCCGGCAGCAAAAATCATTTTAGTTGAAGCGGCAAATGATCAAATGGATAGTTTATTTAAAGCGGTGCAAGTGGCCGTAAAAAATGGGGCGACCGTGGTTTCCATGAGCTGGGGTGGCAGTGAGTTTGCTGGGCAAACTTCCTATGATGCGGTGTTTAACAATCCAAAAGTAACCTTTACTGCATCCTCTGGTGATAGTGGTACAGGAACCATTTATCCCGCATCCTCCCCATATGTCTTGGCTGTAGGTGGAACTACTTTAAATGTTGACTCCTATGGAAACTATCAAGGTGAAGAGGCATGGTCAGGAAGTGGCGGTGGAGTTAGCTCAGTAGAGGCGTGGCCAGAGTATCAAAAAAATCTACCAATCCCTCAATCAAACAATATGCGAGGAGTTCCTGATGTAGCCTATAACGCTGATCCAGAAACAGGATTTTCAGTTTATAACTCCGTTCCAAGCAGTGATGGTGTAGGTTGGGCCGTAGTTGGTGGTACTAGTGCGGGTGCTCCTCAATGGGCGGGAATCGTTGCGGTTGCCAATTCACTGTATGGTAAAGTATTTGGTGGTCATTTTGTGAATATACTGTATGCTGCAGCAAGCCCTAATGGCGGAAAATACCATTACAATTATAACGACATTATCTCTGGAACTAACGGAGACTGTGGTTACTATTGTACTGCTCAAGAAGGGTATGACTATGTTACGGGTTTAGGTTCACCTGAGCTTGGCAGTTTGATTCATGATTTACCAAATTATCAATTGATCGATATTCCTCCACTCAATAAATAAAACCCAAACTCTTGATTGAGCCCAAAACTCAATCAAGAGTTGCATTCTTGAACAGATACCCCCATGAAATCATAGAATCAAAAAGACTGGGGATTTTTACCGAACACGCATTGGCGCAGCAGTAACATCAAATTGCCTGAAAGGGATAATTTTTTTATACATTTCATACAAAAAAAACAAAAAAACTTTTGATTGAGTAACCAACTGTACGTATGTATAATTCGCACGCTTTATGAACCTAAATTTGACACATCTTTGAGGCAAATATGATTTTTGTAATTATTGGCGGAGCGTCTGGTTCCGGAAAAACAGGCTTATCGAGTCATCTATTAAACAAATTAAAAGAAACAGGAACAAGCGCGCAAATATTAAACATGGATGATTATTATAAAGAATGCCCAAAGGATGTTAATCTTGAAGACTACCGAAAAAATACTAATTTCGATACGCCGGACATGCTCCATTTAGATTTATTAATCACGCATATTGGCGAGTTACATCAAGGAAAATCGATCACTAAGCCCATTTTTGATTTCAAAACGAACAGTCGCATCGATGAAGAGCAGGTGGATCCATCCGATGTGATTATTCTCGAAGGGATTTTTGCGCAATATTTTTATAAAAAATATTGGTCAGCCGATGTACCGGTGGTTACCGCGAATGTCGCCACGGACAATTATTCAGACATCATCGAGCGCCGTATCAATCGCGACATGAACGAGCGCGGACGAATTCGTTGCGATAGCATCAAACAGGAAAGAAAATACGTTGGTCCAGGATTCTTAAGATTTACTGCGAGCAGTTCCATGGGAGCCGACGTTTACGTCACCAATGAGCATAGCGATGGGATAGACGGGCAGAACTTTATTTTAGATACAGCCGCCGACGAGATTGTTGCCGTAATAAGCCAAAAAATTGAAGAAATAAATGGTGCAGAGACACCAACTAAAAAAAGCGCACCCAATGCCCAAGAGCTTATAGCGAAGAGCCATCTTATCGCGGGAACTTTGTTTCACGCACGTAAATTTGAGGGCCATTTTAGTGGCGTTTTTGGTGATTTTAAAGGGAAATTTGTCAGGGAGTTTACTGAAGAGGAAGAGGAAGAGATTACTGCTACATATAAACTATAGAAAATGGTTATCTGGTACCGTATTGCTACGTTTTTAGCTATTCTGCTTAACTGATACGGGACGGTGTTGTAAGGCTCTAGGAATGTGGAGGAGCAAATCAAAGGCACTACAACACCATCCTGACAATGGAGTAATCTCTCTTCGTACCAGCCATGGAGTGAAGAGAGATTTTTTTCTTATGGAGAAATAAGATATATTAAGCGTTTAGTGTGCTGCATCCTTGCAGCGAAGTACATCCCATGTACTGGTCCCTTAGTTTGACTTCCTGTCAGACGAATCCGTGTCATCCCTTTGAGTTAAGTATAGCCTTTTGGCTGTTGTTGTCATTGCGCGGATGGAGCAACACAATGTAAGAAATGTCTCAAAGAGGAGGTCGTGTTGTCTTAGACAGACTCTTAGGCTCCTGTTGCGTGATGCAATGGATTCCCCCACCTCCGGCAAATACATCCAGCGCATCAATTTGTGAAATATGATAGCCTGGATATAACTGCGAGAATAATTGATAGGCTGCCTGGTCGTGTTGTGCGTATCCAAAGGCAGGCATGACGATTCCTTTATTGGCCAAATAAAAATTAATGTAGGATAAAGTTAATCGCTCGCCATCAAGATAAGTGGCTGGTGGTTGCTCGACCGTATAAACTTCAAACTTTCGTCCTTTTGCGTCAGTCGCAGATTTAAGAATTTCCAGGTTCTCATGCAAGGTTGCATAATTGGGATCTTCCTTATCATGAGTAATAAGGCAAAGCACTTTGCCGGGGGCAATAAAACACGCGATTTCATCAATATGACCATCGGTTTCATCCCCTAATAACCCCTTGTTTAACCATATAATTTTCTGCGCACCCAGAAAGTCATACAAATAATTTTCAATTTGTTGTTGGCTGAGTTTGGGGTTACGGTTTTCATTAAGCAGGCATTCACGCGAAGTGAGTATGGTTCCTTCTCCATCGACGTGAAATGAACCACCTTCCATAACCAACGGTGCCGAAAAGGCTAGGGCATGAGTCTGCTTTATGATTGCTCCTGCAATTTGGTTATCCAGCGCACAATCTTGATAGTTACCACCCCAAGCATTATGTATCCAATCAACTCCCGCTAAATGTTGGTGCTGATTTAATAAAAAAGTAGGTCCGGTATCTCGGGTCCATGAGTCATTAATAGGGAGGGTAAACAACGTAATTCCATTACCACACATGCTTTTGGCTAATTCTTCATCCCCTGGATTGACCAGCATAGTTACTGGTTCATACTGGGCTATAGCTTGAGCAACCCGTGCGTAGGCACTCCGGGCCTTTGGGAGGCCAATTTTAGACCAAGTTTCAAGATGACAAGGCCATGCCATCCAACACCGCTCATGAGGATGCCACTCAGCGGGCATAGAAAATCCACTTTGTTTTGGTGTCATCTTATTTTCTCCGAATATGTTCGTCTAAATAGGTTAATTGAGAAAAAATGCTTCTTAATTCATTTAAATACAAAAGCGTCGTTTCTTTAGGTAGTTCTGCATGAATTAATTGTTTCTCATAGGATTGGACTAATTTTTTGGTATCAAAATGAGCGAGGTTCAGCACATTGGTTACGGTGTCGCCACTGACCAAATCATTCAGTTCAAATTGCCCGTCGTCAAAGAGTTTGACATCCAAGGAATTGGTATCCCCGAATAAATTATGCAAATTACCTAATATTTCTTGGTAAGCACCTACCAAGAAAAAACCTAGTGAATACGGATTGTTGTTGTCGTATGGAGGAAGCATTAGCGTTGAGTTCACACAGGAACTACCGAGGTATTCTTTAATGGTTCCATCTGAATCGCAAGTTAAATCTTGTAAAACACTGTGCATATACGGTGTTTGGGTAAGCTGTGAAATTGGGGCGATAGGAAAGATTTGCCCTATAGCCCAAGCATCTGGAATCGATTGGAAAAATGAGATATTACAGAAGACTTTAACGGCCATATCCTCATTAATTTTTGCCAATAAAGTTTCTTCAGAGGGGTTTTCTACATTCAGGCGTTCTTTCAGCTCCATGCATATATTGGTATAAAATGCCTCTACTTTAGCCTTTTCCTGCAAGCTAATCACCCCGTGCTTGAACAAAGAATGAGCCTCATTTAAGGAATGTTCCGCATAGTTATATATCTCAATGGGTGAGCTTGCCGTAATTGAGTGATACGTATCATAGATATCACGGATCACATGGGAGTCCTCATCAGTAATTTCTGGAAGTGAGGGCGATTTATTAATAATTTCTATATCACTAATATCCGAAATTAACACGGCATGATGCGCAGTTAATGCGCGCCCTGATTCTGAAATAATATTGGGTTCGGGGACATTTGACTCCTGACACAGATACTGAATGGCAAGGAGAATATGGGTAGCATACTCATGGATGCTGTAATTCATGGAGCAGCCGTGATTGGAATGAGTCCCTTCATAATCCACACTGAGTCCACCACCGACGTCAATGGTATCAATGGGTGCATTTAATTGACGCAGTTCGACATAGTATCGGGACACTTCCTGCATGCAGTGGCGAATATCGTGAATGTTGGCAATTTGTGAGCCCAGATGACAATGCATCAGCTGAAGGCAATCGAGCATATTATGCGCTTTTAATTTATTAACCAACTCGAGAACTTGTTTTGCGGTAAGGCCAAACTTGGATTTGACCCCGCCAGTATGTTCCCATTTCCCGGCACTTTTACTGATTAGGCGGATACGAACACCAAGAGAAGGTTTTACTTTTAAGCGAGCTGATTCCTTTAAAATAATATCCAGTTCCGAGATTTTCTCGATGACAATAAAGACCTTGTGTCCCATTTGCTGAGCAATCAGCGCTGTGCGTATGTAATAACTGTCTTTATAACCGTTACATACGATCGTACTGTGTTGTTGATTGCCCAACATGCCAATTACCGCCATGAGCTCAGGTTTCGAACCCGCCTCCAGGCCGATCGAGTGATTGGGTGATTTCAACAGCTCGCGAACCACGCTTTGTTCTTGGTTCACTTTAATGGGGTAAACCAGCTTGTAATGCCCTGTATACTCATTTTCTTCTATGGCTTGCGTGAATGCTTCATAGATACGGTGTACACGGTCATGTAAGATGTCAGAACAACGGATGAGCAGGGGAAGATGGAGTCCTGCTCTGCTTGCCTCATTAACAATCGCTTGCAGCTCAACACCTGGTTTCCCCGGTGCTTTGCTTATTTCGATATTCCCTTGAGCATTAATACTGAAGTATCCCTCACCCCAGTTGTTGATGTTGTATAAATTTTCTTCAGGTGATGCACTGATGTTCATAAGTCGATTTTCCAAAGGCATTAGCGTGATTTGACAAGATCATGGTAGGTTGAAGGCTCTCGCTGCTGAGCAAAGGGAAATAATCTTCCCCACAATGCGCGCTGGCCAAAGTCGAGTTCGGCTACTAATACTGCGGGTTTATCTCGAGATGCTTGCGCTAAAATTTCACCCATAGGCGTACTGATGAAGCTGCTACCATAAAATTCTAATCCGTCTTCACAACCAATTCTATTGGCGGCAATGATAAAGGTATTACTCATGATCCCTTGGGCAACCATAACCTTTTGCCACATAGGCTGTGTATTGACTTCGGGTGCCGTAGGTTCACCACCAATGGCAGTGGGGTATACTAAAACTTCGGTGCCTTTTAAACCATAAATGCGTGACAACTCTGGAAACCATTGATCATAACAGGTCGGTAAACCCCATTTATGTCCAGCAATTTGGTGGACTGGATAATCAGAATCTCCAGGTTTAAAGTAGAAATTTTCATGGTATTTTTCCCCACTGGGGATGTGTTGTTTGCGAGTGATTCCAATCAGCTCGCCTTTATTGTTATAAGCCACAGCGGTATTGAAGCCGGCTTTTTCGAATAGTGAGGCGGTGATGCAAATATTGTGTGCTTTAGCCATTTGACTGACGAATTGAGCCGTAGGTCCTGTATGGATGTCTTCCATAAATGGGCTGGGATCTACATTCGCGCGCGTACAGAAATAAGGGCTCAGGGTAAGCTCTTGTAAACAAACAATGGCCGCTCCTTGTTGTGCGGCGGCATTGATTCCGGACGCTAGTTTGTCTTGATGTTCTTTAGGGTTTTCATGCCATTTTTCTTGCACTAAGGCAACAGTGAGTTTTTCGTGAGTCATTAATATCTCTCTTGAAATTAAGGATCAAAATAAAGTGCCCTTACTTTGTAAGGGCGGACGAGTTTAAAACGGAGTGAAATGAGATTCTTCAAAATATTCTTCCTCTTTATTTTCAGATGAGCTATCACGGGACAGTTTTTTCTCATCATCAGCTTCACTACTTAAATCAAATTGCTCCATAGACAGTGATTTTTTGGGCGGTGTTGGCGAATGATTAAATAACCCATTTCGATTACTGGCTTGAGACTCATTTTTCTTTTGTTCAGAGCTTTCTTTTTTATTTATAGCATCGACAATTAACTTGAACGGATTCGTTTCATCAAAAGCTTCGGTATGCAGTAACTCCAGGTGGCGTTTGACTGATGAGCGGCTGACAGATTCTAACGCACACAATTTTCCGGCAATTGATTCTTCCCGGCCTTTTAATAAGACACGAAACATATTGACGAACATCCTGCAGCCATCCCCATCATAATCACGGCTGGTAAAAAATTTATCTGGAGTATCACCTAATAACAATTGTTCAATGTTGCGACGCAATAAAAATGCATGATTCATTTTTTCTTTGAGAATACTCTTAGGGAAAGCGATTCCCACATTAAAAGCGATTTGATGGCGCTCTTGCTCAGGAACACACAAAGCCAATCGTTCTGCAATTTCTGACTCATTGCAGTCTAATAATTGCTTGGCAAGCGCACTAAATTGAAAGAAAGGTGCAGGATTAAATTCTTTAGCTGAAAACAAAGCATGGGGTGATTTATTTCGAGGATCGAGTAAGGAGTTGATGCGTTGTCTCACTTGGTATGCTTCAGTGATGACCGAGTGGAAATTCCCCTCTTCTTGAATGAGGCCGCCTAACGCTTTGATGTGATGGCCATATTGTTTGAATTTTGCTTCCGGGCAGGCGGCGATTATTTTAGTTGCTATGGCAATTTTTTCCTTTCGACTTAAGGTCTCAAAGGTCTTAGCATTCTCGGCGAGTGCATCACCATCGCTCAAATGTTCATAGGGATTTTCTAGGGCAATTAATTCTTTATAAGTAAATACCATTTAATCCTCCTTAAATTAAGATGAGAAAGGGTACTGAACAATAATACAAAGGAGCTACTCCCTGGGGTCTGTTGGCCACTCCACTATACTGTGTAAAATCATGTCATTTTGACTCAAGATAGCGAAATTTAAACAGACCCTATAGTAACGGATTAAAATCGAACTGTCATGAAATTAATCTAAAGTTTTCTGAAAAAATGTCGAATAAGTGATCAGATGCATGTTTTGCCTTTAAAAAATACAATAACAATAAGGAGTAGGCAATGTCTAAAACTCATTTATTACAAGACCCTTTCTTAAATGAATTGCGTAAAGAGAAGGTGCCCGTATCCATTTTTTTGGTCAATGGAATTAAATTGCACGGAATTGTGGATTCGTTTGATCAGTATGTGGTAATGCTGAAAAATTCAATTACACAAATGGTTTACAAGCATGCGATTTCCACAGTGGTGCCGTCACGTGCCATAAAAATGCCTGTTGAAGAAGAAAATTCCGGACATGAAGCTGCTGAGGAAGGCTAAATGAGGTTATTCACCTTAAAGCAAAGGCGAAGGTGGTCGTTCCTGCAGAAACAGAAAACCATAGCCACTTTAGCGCAAATACTCATACAAGAATACATCCCCGCCTTGCGGGGATGATCCATTTACTTGCAAACTGATTAAAATATTCCATGCTTTAACCTGCCAGCTATTGGATTACCTGGCTAGAGTGAGAATTTGCAGAACAGTAAAACTCAGTTAATGAAGCGTTAATAAATTATATTCTATAATAAACATAAATTACCCACGTTTATTAACTTTTGGTCGGGGATATTTCTATGGTTTCTAAGGTATATTTTGTTCAAGGCGTCTTCTCAGAGGTTTATAAAGCTTGGGGACACGCATCGGTTTTAGAAATTATCCCTAAAGACGACAATAAACAGCTCGAAATGGATCTGTATGGGCGTGTTCAAGTGTTCCGAACTCCCGGAATAAAAGAAAAATTAGTACAACGTTATTTTCAGGAGCAGCATGGTGCACATCCAGTTAGAGATTATTATTATCAGAGTGATCCAGATGGCGGCGCCTTCAGATTTTTAATGGGGGTAGTTCCTTTTTTCGATCAGGGAGACCCAGATAATGATAGCAATTTACCTGTTTATGGAGATGCTCGTGCGGCTTACCTTGACACAGAAAAAGAACCAGCAGCTCTCTCCATTTTTTATCGCAAAGATAAACCCGATCAATGGTTGATTACGGTCGTTAAAAATACTCATTTGCCAAAAGAACAACGCCAAGTGTATCTCTTGAGTTCAGTCGATCCGAAATCGTTTATGATTGATGATTCGATACCTGTAGAGGAAGGTGAGTTGAACGCAGTGCCCGCATACTTGCAGAGATTGCGAGATGTTGCAGATTTGCCTGCTGAGTTATCGGGTATAGGCGAAATACTCAATAATATTTTGAATGCAGACGGAACAATCAAGGAACACGCCGATTTGCTTACTGACCTATTCACTGGCAGGCTCTCGGATGAAAAAATCGCCCTCTGGCCAGAAGTCCAATCCGGCATAGTTGAGTACACCCTTTATGTAAAATTAGTAGGCAATTCACTCCATTACATGATCAAGACATCTGAGGGGCTAATCAAGGATAAAATAGCGCTAACGGATATAAAGAGCTTTGATCACCAATTAGCTTTAGGCGAGCAGCTGCAAACGATAAAGAATGATATTAGGGAAATCACCTCTAAAAGAGGCCACTGGCCTGTAACATTTGATGAAGATCCGGAATGGATGCAACTTTTGAAAGGGCCGGATGTTGTGGATAAAGAGGGTGCTGTTGCTGAGGAGAGTGCAGCTACTACAATGATGAACAATCCTTATCTTATTGCGTTACACTCAATGGGTCCCACTGCATTAAAGATAAGTAAGGAAGAAATTAAAGATTGCCTGAACAAAGAGAGTCAATTAGCAAAAAATCTGCAATCCATTCTGGATGACGAATTATTAAAGAAAAATCCGAACTTTCAAAAGGAACATTTTGAATTAGTCCATAATCTATTCCAGCTACAAAGATCAGATTTGTGGTCTGTTTTGAAAGCGGACACCGAAGGATTCATTAGATTTTTTAACGACTTGGCAGATAAAGACGCTAGGTTGTTGAAGTCCATTTTACAAAAGGAGCAAGGGATAGATTGTCTACATTTAATCCATAAATGCAAGACGCCCCATTTGATTTTTGATTTACTGCAGAGCGGGGATGAGCGAGAACAACTTATCGACGATCTGATAGGACTTGCTCAATTTGCTGCGGTAGCAGCACGCAATGTACCTAAGAACCAATACATCTTGTCGTTATCGTTTCAATTTGTATTAAAATATCCAAATAGAGTCTTAACAGACAATCCCGCTAAATTTTTAGAAGATATTATCCCAAGACCTAATGAGTTTAACGAAACTCGTTTGCAGCAATTTTGTACTCTCAGAAAGCTGATTGAATTTTTGAATAAAACCCGAGGAATTGAAAAGATAAAACCAGAATTATTGTTCCCATTTTTATCTGCGAATTTAGACAATAAGGATTTAATCACGTCCGTTCAAGAAGCTTTTGCAAAGCTAGATACTCTAAATGTAAAAAATTCAGAAGCTTATGCATTAGTGCTACGCTCTGCAGTGTTTAGAAAAATCGTTGCTGATTTAAAAGCGGATGAAGTCGAGAAAAGTGAACAATGCATTGAGTTGGCAATAAACCTCGACAAGATGGGTCAATTAGGCACTTACTCGGTATTATCAGACGACTTAAAAGTGGTGAAAGCTTTTAATCAATTTGCAAGACATGAAGGACTAAAGGATATTTTAGTTGCCACAATAACCGGGCAAGGTGCAGCAGCATGTAAACCCATATTAGAAAATGAAATATTAAGCGTCCTGGTTGCGGCAGATATAAAAGTGTCACAAGAACAAGCAGCTAAAATTCTGAATCCAAAGTTGTCCTTACCAGAGCAACTTAACGAAATTTTGAAAAATAAGGACTATGATCCGCCAAAAAGAAAGATATTATATCAATTGGCTTTCGATCTCGATGTGCTAGGCGCTCCAGAGGCATTTAAAGAGCTTGCCCAGAAAGACAAAAAATTTCTCGATTTACTTCATCAGTGTAGTGTTGTACCTGAATACCGCGAATTATTAAAGTCAATGTTATCGGGTTATGCATCAGGATTATGGATGCTGGAGTTAATGGCTTATAGCGATGTCCCCTTTTCCCATTTTGAAGAACATTTAAACAAGCCAGCTAGCACTTTGGATGATGCGTTAAAATGGGTTTATCGAAATAAAACTTCCCCGGAAGTTACTTCCGTAGCGATAGAATTTTTATTTAAAAAGCCTGATCTGGAGATTGGGGACCTCCGGTCTGTGATAGAGTTTTTGCAAGACACGCCTAAATGTGCTGTGGCGAGAGAAAGTATGGTCGATTTTCTTGCTGCTCATTTTCAAGCTCAAGACTTACTCTCTAGAGTTAATCGGGTTTATAAAAAATTCGCTGCACTCGGTGAAGTAGATAATAAATTCTATACATTGGCTTTAAAAGAGGAGCGCTTTCGCGCAATAGCCGAAGCGCTCCCCCCCATTGGTGCGGAGCAGGATTGTGGCTTTATAAGAACCGATGCAACTCCCACGAATGATGTACTTGGGACTTTTACTAGCCCCCAATATATTCTGACTAAGGAGGGCTTTTTTTACTATAACCCATCTCATAAAAAACTGCTGTCTATCGATCTTGAAAAAGCGCAATGGGAAGCATTAAACAAAAACTTTCCTCAGACGATTGCTAAATTAGCGGAACGGGATTTTAAACTACTTACAGAAACTGCTCCTATTAGAGAGCATAATAAAAACCTAATTGAGCTAGCAGAAAGCTTGCACTCGCAAAACGCTTTAGATAAATACTATCTGATAGCGTCGAGCACTCGACTTGCGTCCACATATGTTCGATTTATTAAAAATAACTTCGCAAGCATTGGACGCGAGTTGTTCAAAAGAATTGCTTCTATGGATTATGATCTCGAATTAATGCCTGAAAGCGATGAACCGGAAAAACATACGACTCTTTATATTAAAGTAGTGGAAGATTTATTCCACTATGCGGTTAAAACTCCTGAAGGAGTGGTGAAAAAAGGCATAATTGCTACAGGCGAGGTAGACAACTTCAAGCCTGAGCAGCCTCTAGTTGAACAGCTTGAGAACATTAAGAGTAAAATTCTGAACATCACCTCAGAAAGAGGCGATACCCGCTCTAAGGTTCTCAACCTATTAGAGAATAAACATTTAATCGCTTTAGTTGATGCGTTCGTAGGTCCCTCTGAACCGCAACTGAGACATTTATTAGATTCGAGCAGTGACAAATTTAAAGCGATGGATATTTTACTCTCGCTTAAGCTAGATGTCGCAAAGACAGAGGCTTATCAATGGGCGATTATCGATACCTCTACGGCAAAAAATTTCCGAAAAGTTTTATTTCAAATCAATGAAATGCAAGGCATCTCAGTCCAAACTAAAGCTAAAATGATTGATACTCTTTGTTCGCTGCAGCTTGGTTACGTTCCAGGAAAACCACATATTCGTGATAGAAGAGATGCTTTTAGCTTGTATTTAGGTGATGACACCAAAGGTAGGCGATTTAGAAGCAGTATTACTCAAATTGAAGAAACTTGTACTAAAATAAAAGCGCGCTGGAATGCAGAAACAGCACCGGCAAACGCTAAGGCAAAAGCTAAGGCATTTCAAAAAGAAGAACAAAGCTATCGAAAAGGCTTATATGAGGCAGTCTTCGATAATCTGCATCAACCCATGTCTAAAAAAGATTTTGAGGGCCGGATTGAACAGGCCTCTCAATGCATGTTGTCTGTTGTTGATGTGCGTCGTCGATCTTGGATAATAGCCGTTATGGAAACTTTGGCTGAAGCTTTAAATATTGCTTTTGGTACAGGAATAAGCCGTTTCGCTAAGAGTAAAACCTTTTTTACTCGCACCGCATCTGGCCAAGAAGTTCGTAATTTAAACCACTCTCTTATAAAAGAAGATCCCAAGCAGGATAGTAAGGGTGATAAGGAAGAAATAGAAAAACAGATATTAGACGCAGCTGATACTAATCTTCCCAAAGTTCTTTAATATTTTTAAACAGAGCCATAACTCGACCGTTTGTACGTAGGCCAATTTTTTTGGCCTATGATCAAATGGTGTTTTTTTTCTTCTTTTGAGATAATACTACCATTTTTAATGGCGCTTATTTTTGTAGACTCGAGCTTGAGAGTCTCCAGGTCGCTGAATGATAATTTAAGAGAGGAAAAGTAAAAATACATTATGTGCTAAAAGCCTTGGGTCATAGAGAGGCCCACTTTCAATTGTTATTCCTCAATTGGAGTAATAAAACCTATTTTTTGGAGAACAACTGAGTGTTTGAACGTCCTCAAGGTGGTGAGCGGGCAGTATTGGTGCAATTAGCCCTACCGGGAATTGATGCGGATAAAGCATTGCAGGAATTTGAAGAGTTAGCTCTTTCAGCAAATGCGGACATTTTGGATTGCGTTTTAGGCACGCGGGCAACTCCAGATGCCAAGTATTATATAGGTAAAGGGAAAGCAGAGGAGATTGCGCAGCTGGTTAAAGCGCTGGATGCAGAATTGGTGCTGGTCAATCATGAATTATCCCCTTCACAAGAGCGAAATCTGGAGCGTTTATTTGAATGCCGGGTGGTGGATCGCAGCGGTTTGATTCTTGATATCTTTGCTCAGCGTGCACGAACTTTTGAAGGAAAATTGCAAGTCGAGTTGGCTCAATTACAGCATTTATCAACGCGTTTAATCCGTGGTTGGACTCATTTGGAACGCCAAAAAGGGGGTATCGGCTTACGAGGGCCTGGTGAAACTCAATTGGAAACCGACCGTCGATTATTGCGTGAACGCATCAAATACATTAACAAGCGTTTGGAAAAAGTCCGCAGCAACCGGGATCAAAACCGTCAGGCCAGACGCAAAGCTTCTTTGCTTACTGTATCTTTAGTCGGTTATACCAATGCCGGTAAATCCACTTTATTTAATGCCTTAACCGGTGAAAGCATTTATGTGGCGGATCAGTTGTTTGCGACATTAGATCCTACGATGCGTCAACTCAACTTACCGGGATCTTCCTCCGTGATTTTAACCGATACCGTCGGATTTATTCGTGATTTACCGCATCAACTAGTAGAGGCCTTTCGTGCAACCTTAGAAGAGACTCAACAAGCGGATTTATTGCTGCACGTGATCGATATTTCTGATCCTCATTGGCGAGATAACGTTTTTTCGGTGCAACAGGTTTTGGATGAGTTAGGGGTGCATGATATTCCCATCATTCTGGTATTTAATAAAATTGATTTAAAAGAAGGGTATCTGCCGAAGGTAGATTATCAGGAAGGGAAATGTAAAGTATGGATCTCCGCGGCATCCAATTTGGGACTCGATTTACTCAAAGAAGCAATTAGCACCCAATTGCATGGGGCCGTTCTTATTGAAAACGTAGTGCTTAAAGCAACTCAGGCAAAACTACGGGCGCAACTTTATGAATTAGGTTCGGTTTTAAACGAATCGCATAATGAAGACGGTGATTGGCTGTTGAAAATTCGCATTACTCAGGAACAAAAACAACGTTTGTTTGTGGAGAATACCTCATCCCGGACTGAGTGATGGATCTTCCATGAGCTGGATACGCAACAAAGGGACTCTAATCAGAGGACCCTTCGCCGTATTCCCCACAGGATGAGCGGTTGGTATACTAATTTATGCTTCTTTTATTGCTGAATCCAAGGTTTTTATATCTTGGCCGCCATAGAGCGTATCCACAAGCTCTCCCTTGGGGTTAATCACGAAGGTCACTGGCACGCCAATAATGTCGCCTAAGCCTAAAGCCAGTGCTGGATCGGATGCGAGTGAGGGATACCGAATATTGAATTTTTGAATCAGCTTTTTTTGTTTATGTATGGGTAGGCCATCATAATTCACGGCGAATAATACAATGGGGTCTTTTTCATGTTTTTGATAAAAGCGGTTTAATTCAGGAATTTCATCAATGCAGGTTTTACACCAACCCGCCCAATAATTAATAAGTACCCACTTCCCTTTTAGAGAAGAAAAAGGAATGGTGTTGCCTAGGGTATCTTTAAGAAGAACATCTGCCTGACTCAGGGATGCGACGCTCATTAAGATAAATGCGACAAATAAGTTCTTTATTTTTGAGTTCATAGTTATCTCATGCTGTATTCGGAAGCTATTCCATTCTATTGTAAGTGTTCAAAGGAAAAAATATTTTTTTGGTACTATACCAAAAAAAGTGCTCAAAATCGCTCGGATTAACGAATTTCATCGTAGCCTGATTTACGCGTCGCTAATCCAGGCAACAATTATAAGCTCCACAATCATGCTCGCTATGAATTAGAGCGCTAGAGTAGATCATGAGGGGATAATTTGGGTATGATGAGGGCCTTTTCAAAAAGGCTGAGCTCCTATGGCAAAACTCTATTTTTATTTTGCAGCAATGAATGCAGGGAAAAGCACGGTTCTCTTGCAATCAAGTTACAACTACCGTGAACGTGGCATGAATACCCTATTATTTACGCCATCCATAGATAATCGATATCAACATGGTGCCGTTCATTCTCGTATTGGTTTATCGGAACACGCCTTTATTTTTAATCGAGATGACAATTTATACCAACATGTCCTCGCCCAAGCAAACGACTGTGCTTGCGTTTTGGTTGATGAGGCCCAGTTTTTAACCCGTACCCAAGTTTATCAATTAACGGAAATTACTGATCAACTCGGGATCCCCGTTCTTACCTATGGATTGCGTACGGATTTTCGCGGGGAGCTATTTGAGGGAAGCCAATATCTTTTGGCGTGGGCGGATGAGCTTGTTGAGCTCAAAACCATCTGCCATTGCGGACGTAAAGCAACGATGAATTTACGCTTAAATGCCGATGGTGAGGTAATCACTGAAGGTGATCAAGTCATTATCGGTGGTAATGATATGTATTCATCAACGTGTAGAATCCATTTTAAGCAGGGAGAACCAGGAATTACGCGAGCGATAAAAGAGGCATCGATGGAGTGCGTTTGAGCAACTAATTCTCGCTATTTCCTAAGGGGATCGTTACTTAAACAGGGTTATTTCATTTCATCCCAGTTGCAATAAGATTTATAATTGCACGGTACTATCAAGTCCTTGTGAAAAAACAGCTTTTTTATGCGGATTTGATTCAATTATCCATGCTGCATAGTCTATGAGTTCTGGAGAGCCAATGGCAATTTCATTAGGAACATGTTGCAATACCATGGTTTCTTCAGTTGCTTCATAACCTTCAATGAGTTTTCGGTACTTGGCAGAGCCCATCAGCGTAGAAGCATCTGTGAGCGTTAAAATTCTACGGTCAGCGGGTATTAGTCCTAATGCCAGTGCGCGTTCATTCATTTTTTCGAATTGTTTGGGGAACATCGCACCCTCAGCGGTGGCCGTTGAGGAAACCTCAATTGACATAACTCTTGGGCGGTATTCGGGGTTTATCACCGTGGTCGTTTCTATTTCTCCAGCCTTAATAAACCCATTGAGCCCTTTCAATAAACGCCCAGCAGCTCCTTGTACAAGGACCATGCTATGCACATCCGTATCAAATATTGGACGCCAATCATCCTCTTGGGTCGCTCCCAAAATTGCTGTGGTTTCATTATTTCCCTGTGCTAAATCAAAGATATCTTCAACTCTACGAAACTCTCCAGGGTCTTGCTGTCCATTAAGTAGTTTTTGATAATATTGAAATGTTTCAATATCAATATGTCTTGCGGTTTGCGGACGAATATAGACATAGGGTAAACACATGGAGGCAATGGCTCCTTTCGCGCTGATAAGTTGAAACCCGATCATATATTCTTTAACGGTGTGTGGATCGGGTGAGGTCGAAAGAAAAGCACTACTTTTAGGGTCATGGATGAATTGAGCGATATTTAAAATAAAAGGTCTTGAGGCATAGATCCCCGCACCCAGTCTTCCATCTGTCGCAATACATAGTGGCTCTTTAAATCCTGACATCCCTCGATGAATCATTTTGGGGGGTAAGGTAGTACACAGCTCAGAGTAATCGATTGTTGCTTTTTTAACGGGCACTTGCTCCATAGCTTTAGGTTGGACTCGGGCAGCATTAAAAAGTTTTCCTACTCCGCCACGATTGGTAACCAGCTTTTGAAGCACATGGCGGCATGGACTTGGTTTTATACTTCGCACAACTCGCTGTCCTTTACTTAACATGATTGGCTCCTCCATTCCGCTTCAAGGTAATGTGGTAATTTTAATTAAACTGCCTATTTTGTAAGCATAGCAGAAAATGATTTGTTTAAAAAATAACCGATCTGGATTGGCTTATATTATGCGATGACGGGTCTTAGCCTCAATTGACAGAAGTCTTAGAACGGGAGCTGGTCCAGTAACAGTAAAGATGTCTATAAACGGAGTGAATTAGCAGGTATTCTTGGTGGGATATAGCGTGTTCCAGCAGTTGGCGGTGACTCTTCAGCTGAATAATCTGGGACTAGCGATAACTTTTTTTAGATAATGTGCAGCCGATAATCTTAGCCTGACTCGCTGCAGGTTAAGATTATCCGGGTTCTCTTGGCTAAGGTGTACAATTTTGATCTGGCAGGTCTTCTGCTTCTATCTTGTCTACCGAATAGTTAAAAATACTTTTGATGACCAAGGGGGATGGTTTTTTAGCGGATGCTGCTTCTACGGATACGGAAGATTCCATTTCTTTTGATGCAAGTGGATCCACCGGGACAGAAGCGGGGACCTGCAGAGCCTGATTTCGCTCCATTACCGCTTTTATCTGCATTAAATCCGGCAACAATTCAAAAATGAGTTCAATAATTTTTGGCGCCAAGACTTTTTGATGGTGAAATGCGTGGGGCGAATTTTTGTTTAAATTGATATCTTGAGTTTCCGTTAACGGATCTCCATGTTCTATATAATTTCTCAAATTTCTTAATGCCTCGTAACCTAGGGTTAAGGGTTTTGATCTATGGGCTTCAGCGTACCCTTTAATTGTATCGAGATGCTGTAAAAGTTGTCCGGCATTATATTCTAGAGCATCACTTAATTGATGGTTAGAAGCCAATAATTGGACCAGATCAGGGTGTCCCTGTCTGGCATGATATAAGTCCCAGCTTTTCATATCTTTATGAGGCTGACCGATAACCAGGTAACCCGTTTCCAATAAAAATTCTTGCATGTTGTTTAATGCTTCAATGGCTGCATCGACTCTTTTCAGTGGAGTAAGGGTATGTTCTCGAACTGGAGTTGCCATAAGCTGTTTGGCCAGTTCACGTATATGGTCTAGTCCAATAAAAATACTTTCCCTGGCTGCTCTACGTAACGCTGCTTCATTTTGTTCTTGCAATCTTTTTTGTTCTCGTTCAACTGCTGTAGTACGTGGTTTTGCCGTGGCATTCGTGAGTATTTGTGCCATTCTCTTATATTGTGACTCATATTCAGTTTTTTTGAACTTAGCGAAGGGTTGTAACATCTCGCCTATTCTTTTTTTACTCGGTATTTCTGCTGTCCCATCAAAAATTTGATGACATTCTGTAATCATTTCTTGTGGATTAGGAAGAGTAATCATTTGTTTGAGTAATTCAGACTTGAGTAATTCAAAGAGTATAAAAAACTCATCTTCTTCTTGTTGAGGTATGCGGCGTTCGGGAGCGTCAACAACAACTTGTTGTTTGCTTTTAGCTTTTTCTTGCGCCAGTTGAAAACGTTCTTGTTCTACTTTAAGGACGCTCGCCCAAAATTTCTTGGGATTCTCTTGATAGACGCCATAAACTTTTTGACGTGATGCAATAAACTTTTGCACTCTTTTAAATAGGCTGTACATTTCCTCTGAAGCTATTGTTTCCAGCTTCTCTTTATCTTTTAGCAAATTATCAATAATAAATTTATTATTCCCTTCATCTTGGTGACAGATGCCATCACGAAGGGTGATTAATGCCCGAAAATCAATTGTTTCATCAAATTCCGTAAAGTCAGATTTTTTGCCGGTTAACAACTCTCCGATGCGCTGAAATCTTTTTAGCAGCGCATGTTGTCCTGCTTTCGTCGACAGGTCGAGTCTTCGGCGATATTGTACTTCAGGAGGTAGGGTCGTAAATAAAACTTTTATGCCGGATGCTCCGAATACATTATCCACTTTTTCCTGGTCGTATAGTTCTCCTTCGGTATAATTCACTAGATTGAGTAAGTCAATTAAGTATTTAGTTTCCAAAAAGTAACGCGTTATTGCTTTTACATTAGGTAAAATCAGCGGTTTATCTACAGTGGGGGTGTCGGGTTTAAGTTCTTTAGTGAGCAGTGATTTAAAAAATTGATCTAAAGCATTTAACTCATTCAATACGGAGGGTATTGCTTCTTCCACGAGCTCTTCTCTATCTGAATGCTCTTGAAACAGCGAGTTTTCGGCATCATCAAAACGCAAATCAGTTATTGTTTTTTCTAAGGCGAAAAGAAAAACCATTTCCGGGGTTGTTTTTGCTGTTGCACCACCAAGTTGCTCAAGAATTATCCAGCTTAAAGGTTCAAGTTGTGCCTTGTGCCTGCTGCGTAAAGATCCCGATAAGTTACTAATAATGACAGAAAATCGATTAATACTCTCTCTGATATAATCAATACGTCGATAATAGAGGACTTCCCTTTCGAAAGGACTGAGTTTGCAATCAACAAGAGAAGAGTCGTTTAAATCATTATGATATTGCTGCAGGTGTCTTAAGATGTGTAAAAGGCAGATGAGACGTTTTATATCGAATTGAGCATTTTCTTGGTCGGTAAGGAATGAGTTTTTTGAAGGGAGTGCCTTAAATAGGGCATCAATCGATTCACGATCCTTCTTATAGAGCGCATTTTCATGACTTGCGATTTTATAAACCGCATTAGCGATGAATTGCATCCAAACTGGTTTTAGAAATTTATTTGCATTGGCGTTCGCCTTTTCCAGCAGAAAATGGAGCGTATAATTTTGATTCGATATTGTATAATCGATAGGGCCTAGGCCGTTTTCTTTAATGTCGACATCCAAACAAAGAGCGTCCCGGTTTCTTATCAATACAGCCAATAACTCCGTAAGAATGGTATCTTGCGGGTTGCAATTTTGGCACCCCTGCAAAAGAGCTTTGTGATATTGTTTTTTATGAATTAACTCCAAAATCCACTGATGTTGTTTGGTTGTCTTTATTTGACTTATTTCAGCAATTAAATCGCTATGTGCATCTTTTTTCGGCATAGACATCACCTCGAGCTAATGGTTATTTTTTTGCGCCTTTTGTTTTATTAAATGCAGCTCAAAAACTAAATATTATTCAATATGGTCATTTTGGTGAATGTATGATGCAATAAATCGGTTTGCAAGGTTTATTTTTAATTCTATGGATAGCTGTATGGGCTAAATGTAGCTTAAAGGATGGAATCGTATATTAAATGCACAAAAAGTGATTCTGGCCTACGATTTATATGAATACGGTCTGATAGTTTTTGAGCTATGCTATATAGCAGTGATTTGTAAATTAATTTAATGGGTGTATTAGCGAACATGGAGTGTTTTCATGAGCGAAATTAAAGTCGAGCGATTAATTAAAGGTATCCTTGTGCGTGAAGGTGCTGGGGTGAAATTACATCGCTATATAGGCATCGAGAGAAGCAATGATTTTGAGCCTCTTCTCTTACTTGATTATTTCAATAGCACGGATCCTTTGGATTATATGGCGGGGTTTCCTTCTCATCCTCATCGTGGTTTTGAAACAATTACTTATTTGCTCGATGGTAAGATTACCCATGAAGATAATAAGGGACATAAAGGAGTTATCAGCGCGGGAGATGTGCAATGGATGACCGCTGGAAGAGGAATTATTCATTCTGAAATGCCTTCAGCGAATGGTCGATTACATGGTTTTCAATTGTGGTTAAATTTACCTGCATCTGAAAAAATGCGACTTCCTCGTTATCAAGAAATGCGAAGCGAGCAATTACCAGTGGAAACACATGATTCAGGTGGTCAGATCAAAGTCATTGCAGGCGAGACGGATCAAGGGACCATTTCTCCAATTACCGGGATTGCCACTCGACCTTTATTATTCGATATTATCTTGCCACCAGGGGCGAGCGTAGAGCAACATATCCCCAATGATTATCAAGCGATTCTTCTGGTTATTTCAGGAACCATTCGCATTGGCGAACAGTTAGTACAGCAGGATACCTTAGCAAAACTTGGTGCTGGGGATACTTTGCTTTTGAAAAGTGATACTGCAAGTCAATGTATTTTGATCGCTGCTGCGAGAATTCATGAGCCTATTACGCGTCATGGGCCTTTTGTAATGAATACCCAGGAAGAAATAATACAAGCGATGGATGACTTTCGCAGTGGTCGCTTTTAATCTGAACTGATTTTACTCTGCCTGTTTTCAATCTCCGTTATCCCGTGTGCAACGAGGAATCCCTCACCGCAGATGGGATGAAGTCTACTCCTTTTAATGATACCGCCTGGGCTCAATCTGACGAGTTGCAAACAACTGCTGAAATTTGGTCTAAAATTGGATTATTGGATAAAAAAACGGCAAGTTAATGGAGTAAAGCCTGTGCACCCAAGAAAAGAGCAATCTGCCAAAGAGATCTATAGGATTGTAGACCAGTATTGTGAAGCAAACATGCACAGTAAATACCGATCCAGTTCAGCAATCTCTCTGGTCTTAGGTATTTCAGATGTTGATGCTCAGAAATTAATTAATAAAATTATAATTGCTTTACCGGATTGTTTTTTTTATTTAGCAAAGCCAGAGCGCATTAGTGAGATGGTAAATTTTATTGCCCAGCAATATTTACTTTTTCAAGCGCAAGAAAACGTTAATGATGAGTTGTTTTCTAACTTACTTATTAACTTTGTTGACAACTTAGTCGAAGAAATCATGCTTCGATATTTTTCATATGCTTGACCAGGTGATTTATGACTCGAGAAGAAATAATTCAAGGAACAGGACTTAGCAGCGAAGATTTAGATGCATTATTTTTGCTGAATAAGTTAATGCACCCGGATAACCCTGGTCGGGGGCTCGAGTTAGGAGGCAAAGAAAAGGAGAGGGTTGTTGCTTTTTTAGAAAAAGCGATAGGTAATTTGGAGCTCAATAGAAAAATCCTGGAGTTAGGGAAACTGAAAGAGCACGATACAGGAATTAGTTTTGCTGTGCTTAAGACTCTAAGGAATTTAACCTTTAAATCAAGGCATTGGCACAAAACTCACTTTGATGATCATGACAAAATAACCCTGTCCAAATTAGGTGCTTTAGCAGATTTAGCCTCACTCACTCATGATTTGGCTGTATTCGAATCCTCAGGCATCATCAATGATAGCGCTCGTTTATCCCAGCTTTATCATGATGCTCACTGGGCATTGAGATCGGGATTCTCTAATGATCTTGATCTTTCTTCTAATGTGATGGTTTTTGAGATTAAAGCGACGAAGGGTGGTGCGCCTATGTTTTTTCATACAAAGTACCAAAAGGATGCGTTTGTCTTATCTGAATTTCTTTATAGCGAGGAGTATCGGATTAGGCTAGACAAATTAATTGAGAGTGATGCAACAAAAGAACTTTTAAAAAAACATTTAGGCGATGATTGGTTACAGCAATTGGAAAATAAATTTCGAATAATTCAACGAGAAATGCATGATGCACAGCTAATGGGACCTCATCAAGGATTGGTGCATCAAGATGACACGGCTCAAGAGCTTTTTCGTGCAGAGGACAAAAGCCCCGTGACGCTTATTTGTTCTCCATTTGTCGGCATATCTACCCTCGCTACGGTTAAAGAATTAAATGTACAGTTGATTGAGGAATTAAACGGTAAGGGAGTGACGGATATTCCTCCTCTATTGCAATTACCTGTTCATGAAGAGGTAGAGGCTTTGTCCCCCTCTTGTTTTCTTGATGCCCTGGATAAATGGAACGCTTTGGAGCGAATACCCAGAACACGGTTGAGTGGGGCTAAAGATGAGGGCGAAGAGGAGCATCCGTCCCATCAGCCTAAGTAGAAGAACCCTCACCCCCGACCCCTCTCCCGCATGCGAGCGAGGGGCTAGGGATGAAGGTTATAATCAACCAGCTCAAATTCACTTAAGCCACTCAGTTAACAACGACTCCATTGTTTTGCGAGCGCTTTTTAAAGAATCTGAATCAAGCGAAGTGGGACTATGCAAATCATCGCAATGAGCCGCTCCTTCAATCAATTGATAAGTCAATTTAGGATTAATCGCATTGCCGTTTTTTTCTGCCAAAGACAGCGTAGACCAGGGATCATTTTCTCCATTCGTGAAAAAAATATTAGAAGTTAGAATATCCATTAAGGGAAAATAAAGACTGTTATTTAGTTCTGTCGTATTCACTGGTTGGGTTAAACCGAACAATCGTTGACATACCTTATGATGATAATCCAGATTAATTAATGTAGAACGAGTCGAACGCGCTGGATTTGGGTGGGCATTTTGCCAATATCCATACTCCTTGCACGATTGGTAGTACCATTGGCGCATCCCTAAGCCGTCTTTATAATCACCTGGATTTTCACTCATGGCGCCTTGTGCGGTCATTTCCACCGCACTGACATGCATGTCTTTATATAATTTTTTAGCGAACTCTGCATAACCTTGAAGTGGTGTAGGGCTGGTTGCCAAGCTGGAACAAAATGCATCGCGCATTCCATATTGCACTGCTGCAGCACCGGTATCAGCAATCAAGTATAAAAAGTCGACTGGGTCTGCAACCGCTGAGGCATCAAATAGTGATTTCATGTGCGCCCACTGTGCTGCATCATTCAAGCTGGCTTCCACTTCACTGACCACCTCACGCATTTGACTGGCGCAATCTGACCCTGCAACCTGGGTCACGTGGGCATCATATTCAACGAAATCTTCTTTTGCCATCACGGGTGCTGACGAGGCCAAAGCACCTACCACCAGATAGGGAAATTTTAAACGATAATAAGCGGATAAAGAGCCGGGGTAAGAGCCCCCAAACGCGACCCATTTGCCATTCCAGTTTCTTTCATTTTTTAGATGGCGTTGAAAATAGGCCAAATCGTCTAGCGCTGCTTCCGTAGTTAAGAAACGTAGGCTTTGAGTGGATAGTGAATTGAAAGGCAAACTCTCGCCATAATATCGATGTTCCAGGGCAACCAGTTTGGCATGAAACTTTTGTGCGTAATTTCTGATTGCCCCATTTAATGCACGTTTGGTACATGCCGCTTCACCGCAAATATAAAAGAATACAGGGGAATCATCCGTGAGGCCGTAGGATTCATCGATGTAGTAGCGCTGTGAAAAAGTACCCACTGCAGGGTCATTATGATCGATCAACTGCTTAAAGTATGCGACTCGAATGGTTTTGTCGGCAACCAGGGGTTTTTTTTCTTCTTGTCTTTTTTGTACATAGCGCTCTACTATTCCTGCGTGAACTGCAGAAAAGGAAGTACAGAGACTTAGAAAAAGCACAGCATATTGTTTAGCAAACATACTATTTATCCTTAAAGTGATTGTCTTACGTTAAGCTGGGGCAATGATTCGAACACAACGAACATTGTTTGTGTCCTCCCTGAATTCGGTGCCTTGGGTACTTTGTTGACTACCAAAAAACTCCTGATACCATGCAGAAGAGGTTGCATTATTGGATTCCGTAGAGCTCCAATATCGGCCTGACAAGTCAGTCAAAAAGCCTAAACTATAGAGGTTGGAAACAACATTCGGGAACCCACTAGGACATCCCGCATCGCTGCCATTAGGTAAATTGGGTTCATAGATTCCAAGCTCACAAACTGCAGGTAAATACCAGGTTCCTGGCATGACGGGACCGGTATTGTCATTTTGAATGCGATAACATAAAGCTGCCGCATTATTCGTCGCAAACTGACCATAATGATTCACTATTTGTTGTGTATTACATGAGCCGTCAGTAGCACCGTTGCATACATCAGGAGGATTATTCGAGGTTTTAGAGGTTTCAGTGATGCCGGCTATAGGGAACGGTGGCGATGGAGAGTCATCACTCCATAGGGATGCTGAATCAGCATTTTGTATTACATACATACTGGGGCCTTGAACAGAGTATATCAAATAATCAAATATAGAAAATGCTAAGGCTATTGTCGGAGGAGAGCTAATATTATCCCCGTTAACTAATATCCCACCCTGAGCAACATAACCAGTAAATGTATTGGAAGTTATCGTTAAGCTGCAGGAGCCATTTCCTGGGATAACACTACATGTGGTACTGCTCACCGTTGTCCACGCCGGGGGTAGATTTACGGTCACATTATAGGCTGGATTGCTGGTTAGGTTCATGACCGTAATACTGACACCTACGGAATCGGCAACGGGAATAATTGCAGTCGCAGGAACTGAGATTACCGTGGAGGGAGTTGAACTGACATTAATGGTTATTGGAACTGAATTTGAGGCGTTGCTGGCAAGGATTGTTGCGGTGGTAGTGCCCGAACTGGAATTCGAGACGAAGGTGAATTGACATGAGGCATTGGGTGCTAGATTCGAAGGACAATTGTTTGTTACGGAAATACCTAGATTAGGAGAGGCTAATGTAGCCTGTATATTACTCGCATTTGCATTGCCAATATTGGTCAAGGTGACGTTCTGAGAAGCCCCTCCAAGGGCTAAATTGACTGTAGTGGGGGTGGCACTTAGCCGTGCTTGCGAACCAGGGCATGCCAAAGCGCTCATATTAAAAAAAGTTGATGTGGTATTGGTTCCTTTCACTAATACATTAGGAATTAAGAAGGCTACTGAAGTATTGGTAAAAAAGGAAATGCTGCAGCTTTGCCCAGGTTGCAATGAGGCTGGGCATCCATTGTTTTGCACGACATAATTAATAAAATTACTGTCGGCAGAGGAGGCGTGTATATTTTTCGCCACAATTCTTGAATTGTTCGTGATCGTAATCGTGCCAGGTTTAGAGAGGCATTGAGGTAAGTTTTGACTAATTTGAATCACACAATTTTGCAATGAATTAGAACAATTTTGTACGGTAGTCCCAACATGAATGGTTAATGAGGCTTTTTCTGTTATTTTAGGAGATTCCTGCGCCCATAATAGCTGTGTCGGAACAATAAAACAGAGAACAAAGTATAGGCTTCGTAGTGTTGAGCGACTCATGAAATCATCCTTAATTAACGGAACGCGTTTTTATGCAACCATATACAGAGAGCATCTTTTTTGCAATAGTATGAATCGATGTGATTGAGTGTAACCAAGAGAAACTCATAGTCAGTAAAGAAGACGCCACACTTTAAGATTCAACAGAAATGCTTTTTCAAAATTAACTCATTTTAATAAGCGCATTTTGCTTCTATATTTTCTGGATTCTATGAAAAATAAACGTGATAATAGGTTTTTTTGTCATGCATTATAAAACCCGATTCTTTTTAATAAATAATGCAACTCATTAAGGATAGATGATGACCATTGGTAATAAGTTAAGTGTACTTTGTTTTTTAATTGTTGCCACCCCAGTGTTTGCCTCACTCAGCCCTCCTCAACCAGAGACGAACACCGCGTCATTGAGCATACAGGTCAATGGCAGTAATAAAAATGCTGTCAACAATTGTTCGCCCTCATTACAAAATTGTACGATTCAGATAACTCAAAAAGATTCAGGCTGTTTGTCTCAACCGGGGTCGATTACAATTACTAATAAGTCACGAATTAATGCGATGAATATTGCTGCCTCATCGACTGATTCCAATTTTAATACCTATGTGGTGCAAAATAATGGTTGCCCTACTACCTTGCCTCCAGGAGGAAATTGCACGATTTCTTTTTTTACGAATGCCCCAGTAGCCTTTACCGTGCCCAATGTGATTGTCAAAGGAACCAATACCAGCACCACACTTTTTAACATTCAGGCTTTTCAGTGCGCGCCTACATTAGGCGTCAATCCAGCGAGTTTTACCACGACTATCGGTGGTAGCCAGCTGGTGACGGTAACCAACTTTGGAAATACAACTGCACGTAATGTTACGGCATCTCCAACAAGTCCACTTAGCGTACAAACCACAACGTGCGGTTCCAGTTTGCCCCCTGGGGCCTCATGCCAGATAACGTTTAATGCAACAGGAGCAACGACACAAAGTATTCCTATCCAGGGGAGCAACACGAATACAATCAGTTTACCGGCTACGGTGCTTGGCGCAGTTGCCGGAGCACCAATTCATTTAACTTCAGTCGCTGGAAATGGACAAGCGACACTGACATGGGGGGCGCCTACAAATACAGGCGATTCCCCCATTACAAGCTATACCATTACCCCATTTGTTGGCACTACGGCACAAACGCCGGTAACAGTGGCCAGTTCTGTTTTAACGACTACGATATCGGGTCTTACTAATGGAACAACTTATACTTTCACGGTGGTCGCAAATAATGCCAGTGGCAAAGGCCTCGCTGCTTACAGTGATTTTGTTACTCCGAACTCAGGGCTGGTTGTTAATCCATCCACTCTGGCACTTTCCGGGCTGGGTGGAGGCGCTCCAAGGACATTAACTTTAACCAACACAAGTAATCAAACCATTACGCTGAGCGGTGTGATCGGACCAATTCCAGCATTACCTGGATCAGCAACTGTTTCTATAGACAATTGTTCCAGTGTTCTTAATTTATCTCCTGGAGCCTCGTGCTCAATGACTATTGATCCAGGAGCTGTTGCCACCTCCACCTCAAGTTGTACTTTAGGAAGTTCACCGTCACCGAGTTCAATCATATTTTTTCCGGTGGCAGGGTCTCCAGCAACTGTGAATATTGTGATCTTGGGTTATGGATGCATCTATCAAAGTGGTTATCTTTTTTCAATTGACGACACAACACCTACTACAGCCAGTATCGGTGGCATTGTAGCCGCATTAAGTGATCAGGTATCACCCGCGACTGGCATTACTTGGAGTCCCGGTGGGATAGATACGCCGATTTGGGGGATAGGAGACTTTTCCAGCCCCACTTCGCCCTCTCCTAATGCTACATCCACTTATCCTGCCGTTCTTAGTTTGGGACAGGCGAATTGCGATGGTCCAGATGATGGATTTTGCAACACCAGTAATATGGTTACCTTCTTTTCAACCGGTAATACCTACTCCGCCGGCGTATGCCGAGGCATTAGCGATGGGGGATATTTAGATTGGCATTTACCGGCAATGTGCGAATTAGGGCCATTTAATCCCTTTGGTCCTTCACTATGCACTTCAGGCAGCACGAATATGCTCAATCAATTGTTCCTACAGGGTATTGGTGGAATAGCTGACCCTGGTCAATACTGGAGTAGTACCGAATCATCTGATGTGGGCATTTTTGCCTGGAACAGACTATTTCAAACGGGCTTTCCACCCAGTGAGCAACTGCAAAATGGGAAGAATTTTGCGTTTGGTATTCGCTGTGCTCGTAATTTGGCAAATTAGCTAAAACAGCAGGGTTATTAGCCCTGCTGGTTCTAAATTTAATTAGAGGCTTAGGATAAAGGTTTTCTAAGCCTTTAGCAGTTTGTGCTTTGAAAAAATTAGATTTCTTTGCCATAGAACCCATAGAAAAAATTGCACAATTGACTTGCGAAGTGTTTACTTTCATGCCATCATGACGTCATTCTGGTTTTTTTGAGTGATTTTTATGATAAAAAAACTTCTAGGCTTTACTCTTGTTTTGGTCGCATATGATGCTTTTGCTGTAACGGAACTCGATTTATATCAGGCGCCATTAAGCAGCCTGTCTCAATTTTCACTTAAGAAGCCATCTCATGTGAGTGCACGCAAGGCAGCAACTCCAAGTGCAGAAAAAAATACCCTACAGCAAGTCAACCAGACTCAGGAGCGGGCAAAAACTATTATGCGATATCAGCAAATGTATCGCGGAATCCCTGTTGTCGGGGCACAAATTATGATTACTCAAGAAGATGGACAAGTAAGCGGACATTTACTCAACGACATCCAATTGAACATACAACCTGCGCTGACCCCAAATCAAGCCATTGATTTAGCTAAAAAATCTTGGTTCAGTTTTAATTCGCCAAGGCCTACTTATGAAGAGATGAGCGAGTTACAAATTAGAGCAGAGCAACAGAATGAATTGAAACTGGTTTATCAGGTTTCATTTAAAACAACGCAGACTGATAATAAACCGGCATGGCCATTTTTTATTGTTGATGCACAAAGCGGTGAGATCACCAAGCAATGGAATAACATCAAAAATTATAGGGATAGTGGTCCCGGTGGCAATGAAAAAGTTCATGAGTATTGGTATGGAAGAGATGGACTACCTTTTTTAGAGGTAATCCAAAATGGCAGCCAATGCATTATGGATACAGCCAAGGTAAAACTGGTTAATCTAGGTTCGGCTTGGGACTGGGACGATCTTTTGAGCACTCCTTTTCAATATTCCTGCAACAACAATATGGAAGAAAACGTAAATGGTGCCTTTTCGCCAACCAATGATGCCTATTACTTCGGCCAAACCATTGTCGATATGTATCAAGAATGGTATGGGATCAACGCACTGCAAAATACGAATGGGACCCCAATGCAGTTAGTGATGCGCGTTCATTTTGGCCAACATTATGATAATGCTTTTTGGGACGGTCAATTCATGTCTTTTGGCGATGGCGAGGACTTTTATCCTTTGGTTTCTTTGGATGTCGCCGGTCATGAGGTCACACATGGTTTTACTGAACAGCATTCAAATCTTGAATACCACGATCAGTCCGGTGCTCTTAATGAATCTTTGTCCGATATGGCCGGTCAAGCAGCACGTGCTTATCTCTTGGAAAAGTTTCCCCAGTTTTATAATAAACTCTATCTGGAGCCCAATACGGTGACGTGGGGGATTGGCGAGACGATCGTACGCGACTCGTTTGGTAAAGCCTTGCGCTTTATGGATTTCCCTTCTTCAGATGGCAGTTCTGCTGATTGTTTGGATAAAAATTTAGCTCAAAGTCATGGCGCCTATTGTGCCATTAGTTACCCTGAGTTGGTTGCTTACGCAAAATCACGTATTCCCAACCCTCAAGAGCGACAAAATTTTATAGTGCATACAGCGAGTGGGATATTTAATAAAGCATTCTACTTATTGGCGAAGAATATAGGGATCAAAAAGGCGTATCAGATGATGATTATTGCCAACAGCAAATATTGGACTCCAACGACCAACTTTACTAAGGGTGCTTGTGGCGTGCTTTATGCTGCAAAGGATTTGAGTGTGGATCAACCCATGGTTCAATCAGTTTTTGATCAAGTCGGAGTAAGTACCGCAAGTTGTGTGGTTCATTAATCCTATTGCAGAAGGTTGCGCCAAGGCCTAACCTACTGTGCCCTAATGATACAACTGCGTCAAAAGCGGCTTATTTGTGTCTTTACTCGGCGCATAAAGAACCTTTTTTGATCTGCGTGTTATTTGCTGAGCAATGGAATTAGTATATAATACTCAGTTCAATATTTATTTAGGTTGGTAGCCGAATGGTCATCCTTTTTATTACTCTAAGCATTTTGGTATTAAGCCTGATTTGCGTAGCTGTGATGGTTTATAAGCTCATTCGTCAGCCCGCTGAGCCTTTATCTTTAATGCAATATTTGAAATTAAGTGTCAGCGGAGTGATTGCTTTTATTGCAGACACTTTGGGCGTTGGTAGTTTCGCTGTTAATGTTGCTTTGGCTAAGTTTTTGGGCACATTCCGTGATGATGAAATGCCGGCTGTCAATAATGGAGCACAAGTAATCCCGGGAACAATCGAATCCTTGTTTTTTATGGGGTTAATTAATGTGGATTTAACCACTCTCCTAACCTTAGTTATGGGGACCTGTGTTGGTGGCTTGCTGGGTGGATTTGTAGTCAGTCATTTAAGCAAACAAGCAATCCGTTTGTCGATGATATGCTGTTTTGCCTTAATCATTCTGCTTTTGATTTCACACCAATTCCGTTTATTGCCCGTTGGTGGTGAGCTCACGGAGTTGCATTCCTGGAAATTGATCGTAGGCTTTTTAGCAATGGTAGTCTGCGGCGCTTTAACTTCGGTAGGCGTTGGTTTGTTCGTTATGGTGCAAGGTGTCCTCTTTTTAATGAATATTTCACCTGTGGTAGCTTTTCCAATTATGACTACTGCTGGAGCCATGCAACAACCATTAACTACATTGGTATTCTTAAAACATAATAAAATTCCTCTTAAGAAAACCATGATCCTCAGTCTTTCTGGTTGTTTGGGTGTCCTAATTACGATCCCCATTTTTATGGAGTTAACCATAACCTGGTTGCATTACCTTTTACTATTCATCCTGATTTATAATTTCTTTGCTGTGGGACGTACCTATTTACGTTCCAGACCCAGCAAACAGTACGTACAAACTCCAAGTCCTGCTTCCCTTGTTGCAGCAGAATAAGTATCAGTAAAATCATGCTCTCAGTTGGTGAGGGTGTGAAGTATATAGTATGATGAGCTAGTTTTAAGATTAAAGTGACCGTTCAGAGGGTATGCTTGAATCTTGGGGGACGGTTGGATTTGAACGCAGGTATATCGCGAAAATGATCCTGAGGAATCAAGCATACCTCCGTATGTGAGGCTTTCGAAGCGTGATTCTCGCGAAAGATGGCCCACAACAGCCGTTCAGTGAATAGGGCGTGAACACTTAGAGATTAAAAGAACCCGCTATGGATGAACCAGTCAGTAAATCACAGAAAAAAAGAGAAGCCGATTTTTTGCAAAAAATGGGTGTAAAATTTATCGACTTAAGTTTGACCAAACTTGATTTACTTCCCCTACCAGAAAATTTATATAAAGCCATTATCGAGGCAAAATCAATTAAAAGTCATGGTGCCAAAAGAAGACAAGCGCAATTAATTGGAAAATTGATGCGTGCCGCCGATTATGAAGAAATTTTGGCTGCTTATGAGCGGCTGCTTGAGGAAGACAGCGCAGTGACAGCATCTTTTCACGAGGTGGAGTATTGGCGTGATCGCTTAATCAACGAGGGTAAAGAAGCCTTAACCGCGTTTATTGAAGCGCATCAACCTGAAGACGTCCAGCACTTAAGACAACTCATTAAAAAAGCAGTTGATGATCAGCAGAAAGAAAAAAATACAGGCGCTGCCAAAGCACTTTTCCGCTATTTGAGGTCATCCATAGAATGAAATATTCTCTATTTATCAGCTGTCCACGTGGGCTTGAGTATTTATTAGAAGAGGAATTAAAAGCTTTAGGCCTTTCGGTTACCCGGGTTAACCCTCAAGGCGTCTATGGAGAGGCCAATTTATTGACCTTATACACCTTATGTCTTTGGTCAAGAATAGCCAATCGCATCCAATTAATTCTTTTTAGCGGATACGCCGGTAATGAACAATCTCTTCATCAACTGTGTACCGAATTTCATTGGCAGACGGTTTTTTCACAGGATAAAACCATTGCGATTGAATTTCATGGTTCTTCCGAGCATATTCGTAACACTATGTATGGTGCTCAGGTCGTTAAGGATGGAATCGTCGATCATTTCCGACGATTGAATCATTCTCGTCCTTCTGTGGATAAAGAAAAACCACAAATTCTGATTCATGCCTATTTAAAAAATGATGTGGTTACGGTGAGTTTTGATCTTACGGGCTACAGTTTGCATCAAAGAGGATATCGCCATAAAGCAGGCGCGGCGCCTTTAAAGGAAAATGTCGCTGCGGCATTACTGATGCGCGCTAAATGGCCTGAATTGGCTTCTAAAGGCTATGCCTTACATGATCCCTTTTGTGGTGCAGGCACATTAGTTATTGAGGCGGCTATGATGGCGGCACAGATTGCCCCTGGTTTGTTGCGCCAAGATCAATCCTTGCAATATTGGGCACAACATCAATCGTCATTATGGGAAAAGATGCGGGTCGATGCCTTGAAGCAGGTTAAATCGATGCCATTCACTTTATTAGGCACGGATGCGGACCATAAAGTAATTGCTATCGCACGTGCAAATGCCGAACGCGCTGGGGTCGCCCCATTGGTTGAGTTTAAAACTCAAGCATTAAAAGAAGTTAAGGCATCAGCAAAAAAAGGATTAGTGGTATGTAACCCTCCTTATGGAGAGCGTCTCAGTGAGGCGACCCATTTGGTTCCCCTCTATCAGCAGCTCGGCAAAATTTTGCATGAACATTATCAAGGTTGGCAGGCAGCAGTTTTGACTTCTAATCCGATGCTGGCTAAAGCTTTAGGATTACGTGCCAACAAACAATACACCCTCTATAATGGTGCGCTGGAGTGCAAGCTTTATTGTTTGGATATTCATGCTACGAATGAGCTTAAAGGGAGCATGAGCAGTACTTTATCTGAAAGTGCACAAATGCTGTTTAATCGATTGGAAAAAAATTATCGCCATTTACAAAAATGGGCGAAAAAAAATCATATTTCCTGTTACCGAATCTATGATGCCGATTTACCGGAATACGCCTACGCAATTGATGTATATAATGATTATGCTGTGCTCCAGGAATACGCTGCGCCTGCAAGTGTTCCTGCCCATAAAGCAGAGAAACGTAGCCTCGAAGTGATGCAAGTGGTCCCCAAAGTATTAGAATTGGAACCTAATCATTTAGTAGTAAAGCAACGCAAACAACAAAAAGGAAGTGAGCAATACCAAAAGCTAGGGCAAAGTCGACAATCTATGATTGTTACTGAAGGCCAAGCCAAATTAAAAGTCAATTTATATGACTATCTGGATACCGGATTATTTTTAGATCATCGTTTAATGCGCTTAAGTTTCGCCAAATTAAAACCAGGAACTCGGTTTCTCAATTGTTTTTGTTATACCGCCAGTGCCAGTATTCATGCCGCTTTAGCGGGTGCATTGACAACCAATGTCGATCTTTCTAATACTTATTTACGCTGGGCTGAGGACAACTTCAAGCTCAACCATATTGATTTATCGAAACATCAGTTTGTGCAGTTTGATTGCCGGGAATGGTTGAAAGTCGCTCGCGATCGTTTTGATGTCATTTTTTTAGATCCCCCCAGTTTTTCCAATTCCAAACGCATGACGGATACCTTGGACATCCAACGCGATCATGTTGCTTTGGTAAACTCCGCCATGCGGTTATTAAATCCAGATGGTGTCCTATATTTTTCTACTAACTTCCGTCAATTTAAATTGGATCCTTTACTTAAAGAAAAATATTCAGTACAAGACATAAGCGCACAAACGATAGATCAGGACTTTAAACGCAATCAAAAAATTCATTATTGCTTTAAAATAATGATGCCGCAATTTGCCGGGACTTGAACGGATGACTCGTGTACAGGGAGTACGTATGAAAAAACAAAGGAAAAAGAAAAAAAATATCCTAACCCCTGCGAATGTATACCAGCATATGCTGCGTAATGCTTTTTTTGGAATGCTGATGACCGCAGCCGCCCTATTTATAGGGATGTTGGGATATCATCATTGGGAGCTGATGTCCTGGGTTGATTCATTTATGAATGCTTCGATGATTCTTTCGGGTATGGGCCCTGCATCCAATTTGGTCACAATTCCTGGAAAGATTTTTGCCGGATGTTACGCCTTATTCAGTGGTTTGGCTTTTATTGCGATTATGGTGACGATACTTTCCCCTTTGATTCATCAGTTTTTTCGTAAGATTCATTTGGAAAGCAAAACAATCTATTCTGATGACAGTCAAAACTAAAAATATCTTTAATTTTATACGGACTAGGTTGGGCCAAGGCTCCAACCTTCATATTAAAGCGTATCTTTTTCAGAACCGTATATTTGTGCTTTTAACGAGGACATAAGGCCGGCCATAAAAAAGAGTTCGGCAACTAAGTATAAAGGAGCAATAAACGCTTGGCATAAATTATCCATGAAAGCGGGTTTCTTGCCCTCCAAATAATGGCCGTAAAATTGTAAACCCCAACCCACTATAAAAAAAATGACAAATGACCAAACGCCTAATGTTGTGGGGCCGTCTTGGCTAAACCAATTGGCGATTAATAACAGGATGAGCATTATTGGCGTAAGCGCCAAAGATAATTGCCAATTTAAACGAAAATAATAAATTAAAGCAATCACCGTACCGATACAGGCAAGGTTTGTAGCAAAAACCCCCGGCATAATTATTTTTATAAAACCCAACAGGATCATTACCGACAAGATGATGATCGGAACTCCGGCCATGTGCGTGTAGCGTGTCTGAATGTTTTGATGATATGCGGCGTAAAATTGCGCTTGTTCAATAAAGGATTTCATTTTATCAATTTTCTGATGGAAGTCCTTAAAACATAGCACATTATCTTAAAAAATACAGTTCGACTTCTTGGTAAGATGAAGATCTATCTTAGCCGGATAGCGCATCGTCATTTGGAGTTTTTGTACCACAAAAAGGATGATGCTGCGACAAGGCGGGTTACCCAAAACACGGATTACACACAACTCTTTTATTTATCAAAAGAGTATGTTCCTACAATATAAAGAACATTGCCATTCGTTGATGATCCAGGAACATAGGCGGCTTTTAGGGACAGTTTTTTATAAAATACCCCAGCCCATGGCACGGCTCCTGGAAAAGGAATATTGTGTAGAATATCGGGGCGTGCTGTAACTAAAATAGAAAATCCCAAACCTGCTTTAAACTCTTTAGTCAGATTTGCTACTTTCAAATAAGCATATCCTGCAGTTGGTTCTATATTACGGTGAGAGTCAAGGAACGCAAAGGCGTACAGACCATGCCAGTTTCCCTTCTCGTCAAAAAATCCTTTGCCAAATCCGCCTCCCCAAGCAAGCTCGTTGTATTTTTTTTCTCGGATCTGTTCGGCTGAATAGGTAAAGCGGTTATGCCATGCATAACCAGAAAGATAAAAATCGGTATGTCCCTCAGTCCATACCTGATGTAGCCGATGGCAAAAAGGTTTAAATAATGGAAGCCAATATTTACACCCTTTGGGCTCTTCGGTTGTCAAAGCCACTTTATTGCTTTTTTGTTCTTTTTGCGTTACAGATGAAGAAGACATAATGGAGGAATTACTACTGTACGTATTAAAAGAAAACAGGGTGAAAAGACCAATAATGATCATTGGTAAGGTAAAGTTTTTCATTTAATTTAAACCTAAGCGAGATCTATACTACAAATATAAATTTGATCAGGGTTTCCTAGTTTTGATTTGGCAGCATTCTTGCTTATTTATATAGAAATATGAGTTTCAAAATTGTGAGCATATCATGGACTTGTTTCGTAAAAAAGAGATCAATGCTTCATTGGAGGGGGAATCCCAGCTGACTCAATGTCTAACAGCTTTTGATCTCACTCTTTTAGGCATTGGGGCGATTATCGGTGCTGGTATTTTTATTTTGACCGGAATTGTTGCGGCAAGAGATGCTGGACCCGCGGTTATTTTTTCTTATGTACTGGCTGGGTTTGCTTGTATCTTTTCAGCTTTATCCTACGCGGAGCTGGCTGCATCTATAGGTGGGTGTGGCAGTGCTTATGGATATGCTTATGCCGGTTTTGGTGAGTTAATGGCCTGGATTGTGGGTTGGGACTTGTTGTTGGAATATGCCATTTCTGTTTCCGCAGTATCTGTCGGTTGGAGCAGTTATGCAAATGATTTCCTGATGGCGGTGAAAATAAATCTCCCCAAAATATTTTTGCATGGTCCTGCAGATGGGGGGATCTTTAATTTATTAGCTTGCATGATTATTGCGACTTTAACCGCTTTATTAATTTGGGGGGTTAAATCAAGCTCCAGAGTCAATAATATTATGGTCATGATCAAACTTTTTGTGGTTCTTCTGTTTATTGTGATCGCCGCAGGAGAAGTCCACCCGGCCAATTGGTCACCATTTTTACCTTTTGGCTGGGAGGGCGTAATTAAAGGTGCCTCATTAATATTTTTTGCCTATATTGGATTTGACGCGGTATCGACAGCTGCTGAAGAAGCAATCAACCCCCAGCGTGATTTGCCCATAGGAATAATCGGTTCATTATTCATTTGTACCATTTTATATATTATCGTTTCCGGATTACTCACAGGAATTGCGCACTACAGTACACTTAATGTTGCATCTCCGATTAGTCATGCTTTATTAGTTTTAGGTTATAAATCCTTAGCCAGTCTGATCAGTGTTGGTGCTATAGCAGGATTGACTACGGTCATGTTGGTATTATTTTATGGTTTAACACGCGTCATGTTAGCAATGACGCGTGATGGTTTATTACCTAAGTTTTTTTCCAAAACCAATCCATCGACTCATACTCCCATACGAATTATTTTATTGTGTGGTGTTTTAATGGCATCACTGGCTGCCTTTATTCCTATGGATATTTTGGCTGAGCTGGTGAATGTAGGTACGTTATTCGCATTTTTTATAGTCTGTGCCGGGGTATTGTTTTTACGCTATAAAAAGCCAGAAATGCACCGCCCGTTCAAGACTCCCGGGATGCCCTATGTGCCTATTTTAGGGATGGCAACCTGTTTTTATTTAATCATTCATTTGCCCTCAATTACCCTAATCCGTTTTGTGATTTGGATGGTGGTTGGTTTGCTAATTTATTTTTCCTTTAGTTACAGCCATAGCGCTTTGAGAAAAAAATAGGCGAATATTCCGGCTCGTTGCATCAGTTAAGAAATCCCCTCTCCCAGAAGTAGGAAAGAGGCGTAGTCACCAGTTCTTCTCAGATGTGGCTTAATGTCAATGCAGCCGAGATTATTCCTGCTGCAGGAATTGTAATAAGCCAGGAAAAGAAAATTCTTTTGAGAACAGACCAATGGGTGCCAACGATTCCGTTAGTTAAACCTACTCCAGCAATTGCTCCGGTTACGGTATGGGTGGTGGAGACGGGAATTCCACATTGTGTCGCAATAAAAAGCGAAACGGCCGCGCCAGTTTCAGCAGCACAGCCCTTCATGGTATCCAGTTTGGTTATTTGGGTCCCCATAGTCCGTACGATGCGCCATCCTCCTGCTAGTGTTCCAAGACTAATGGCTGCCTGGCATGAAATAACTACCCAACAAGGAACATAAAATGGACCTTGAATCCATGCTGATGAAAACAGCAAGATAGAAATGATGCCCATGGTTTTTTGTCCGTCATTACTCCCATGGGTTAAGCTAAGTAGTGCAGAGGAACACAGCTGAAATCCTTTAAACAGCTTCAGTTCAGTTTTCTGTTTATGACGTAATAATCGATTAAAAAAATAGGTCATAAGCAGCGCAACGCATAATCCAAACGCCGGCGAAATAAAAATTCCTCCGACAACTTTGACAAATCCGGATATTTTTAGCGATGAAAATCCTCCTTTGGCTATTGCAGCACCAGCTAGCCCACCAATGAGTGCATGCGTTGAGCTTGATGGAAGTCCATAATACCAAGTGACAAGATTCCAAAAGATAGCGCCGACCAATGCGGCTAAAATAAAATGTGCATCGACGTAATCAGTATTAATTAGTCCCTCACCGATGGTTTTTGCTACGGTCAGATTAAACACTAAAAAAGCGATGAAATTGAAAAAAGCAGCCCATATTACGGCTTGTTTAGGGGTCAAAACTTTGGTAGTAACAATCGTCGCTATGGAATTTGCTGCATCATGGAAGCCATTGATAAAGTCAAAGGCATAAGCAATTATGATAACAAAAAGTGTGAATAAAATGGCCGAGTCCATATCCCATAGTTCCTTGCGCCATAGCTCTATCTCGTTTAGTTTCTAGAATTTCAACCACTTAATTGCGGATTTTGCTCCGTCTCATCAGACTATTATACATAGTAACTGCTTTTAGTCATTAATTTAGAAACAACACGCATTAACTGTTTCACGAGATAGGGAAGTTCAATACCCCCGGCCTTCAACGCAGTTGCTGCATGTTGTTCTTCATCCTCTTTCATTTGCCTGAGAATCGCATGCGATTTTTTATCGTGCTCGGGTAATTTATCCAAATGCCGTTGAAGATGAGAAGAGACTTGTCGCTCGGTTTCTGCAACAAAACCTAAGCTGATTTTATCTCCGGCTAAGCCCGCAACTGCCCCTAAAATCATCGAGCCGCCATACCAAAAAGGATTTAAGATGCTTGGTTTTGAATCCAATTCCACCAGTCGCTTTTCACACCAGGCCAAGTGATCGGTTTCTTCAGCCGCGGCATCGTTCATTTGCTGTTTTATATGCGTTAGTTGTGCTGTAAGAGCCTGGCCTTGATAAAGTGCCTGAGCGCAAACTTCCCCCGCATGATTGACCCTCATAAGACCGGCAATGTGTTTCTTTTCTTGTATCGAAAGCTTCGTGTCGTTAATTGGTTCTGCGGGTGAGGGGCGAGCACTCATTCTCTGTGCTGGAGGAAATAAAGTACGGAGTGCATTATCCACTTCAGCTATTAATGTATCAAGTGTGTTCATGGGAAGCATGGTTTTTACAAAAATTTTGGACTTTAACCTATCATATCCTGAAGTCTGAGCTTCCTGCCACAATTTTTGGTTGCTCGGTAGGCTTTTCTGAGATACGTTTTCCGAAACTGCTTTTTAACATGTCACTCGAATTAGACTCTCCTAGTGGAACAAATTCATCATCATCTAGACTATTATTGGGACTGGGATCGGTTGTTCCCATATGGGCACTTACATTACTTGTTACAGGAATATCACTATCATCAAAGGTCGTTACACCTAGATCCCTCTCAGGATAAATGGTTTTGCGACCGAGTGAATGTAGGACAACTAAAGACAAGGCTCCTGTCGCTAGAGAGAGAGTTGCTCCAGTAGCCGCGGCAATCGATACGCCTATTAATGAAAATAACTGGGCAAAGGGGTAGGCGAGAGTAGAGAGCATCGATAATGCTCCAGGCCCCATAGCCGGCATAAGGGCTGCGACGATAGGTGGGGCAAATACGGCGAGAGTCGCTATTATTCCGCCAATAAAACATACTGAGGCCAACGCGCTGAGATATCCTAAAGCAGGATGGATTTTATGTGCTGCTTTAAAACTGGCCATCGGCGAGGTAATGGTTCTAAGCAGATAGTTTGCCCCTTTAAACAGCCCTTGTAGTCCGATAGCGGTAAGCAACAGAACACTGCGTATGCCCTGGGTGATTGGATTGGTTGGCGCCCAAGAGAGGAGCTGGTTTTTTAAAAAGGAGCATGTTTCACTGAGCAAATTAAGTGGGAACTCAAGTGCAAGTGACAGTAAATTAGTTAATGGGCTGGTAATAAACTTGAACGTAATAAAATAAGCAATTTTAGAGCCTTTTGCCTGTGATGGCCAACCCATAAAATAGTGCCCAAAATGATAGTTATTACGTTCATATTCATTGACAAGAGGTAAAAAGGTATCCTGCCAGGCCTTTTTCAAAAAGGAGAAAAAGGAGGTTTGAGGGACTATTGGGGCCTCTTGAGCATGCAATTCTTTTGCCGAAGTGGTTACCGGAGCGACTAATTTATCTAAAAGTGCTTCAGGACTTGAATCGAAATCGGGGTCATCCTCAAGTAAATCGGCTAAAGTTTTGATGAGATGTCCCGTATGATAACCACAAGTAATGCCATCAAAAAATGATTGCGTTCCCAAGCCATAGTATGTGGCTGATTGGTCAATTCCGAAATGGCTTAAGCTCACTGTTTGCCCACGTTCTGCAACTGGATTTATAGAATGAAATATAGCCCCAACGATGCTGACAATACTATTGTTTGGCGTAGGAACCGAAAAAAAACGCTCAGGATTGCTGTATTTGGAGTCATAAACTTTAGGCTGTGCTCCATTTGGGGGAAGATGCATGGTGACAATGTGGCGTTCGGTAGCTCCTTGGCCTTCCACTCCAAACAAGATATGTTTTGTAGTGAAATCCTCTTGTGTCTTAAGATATGCAAAAAATGTACTAAGTGATTCAACGGGTATTGAGTCATGTACAATAATCACATTATTACGGTGTTCTAGTGTCAGAGCTAACGGCGAAACATTGGTTTCAATGCCAACTTTAGCTTTTTTATATAAAAACGGATAAGTAATATTACTAAGACGGAAATAGCCAACCATAATAATCTTCTCTTGTGTTACCCATTTAATTATAGATTATTTCGTATTAACGCAACCTTAAATTCTTGCATAATACTCAGCGCTACATCAGATGACTCGGTTTAAAATTCATTGATAAAGTGGTTATTGTTGAATCCAATCTTGTACCGCTGTTATGGTTTCCTGATGCACCTGGAGAAATTGTTGGTAGAGGGTTTGAGGGTAAGTTTGCGGATGGCGTTGGAAATGTCGTTCCAAAGCTTCGCACGCATGACGCATGCGGATGGTGCCACAATAAAGGGCACTGCTTTTTATCTTATGGGTAATTTTATGAATTTCAATGAGATCTTGCTTTTCCCAAGCCTGGGTCGTTTTTATCAAATCTTTGACATTTTCTTCAATGAATAGAGGCATTATTTTTTTGAGTGCCGTTTCTGAGCCAAGATTATTTATGCCGTGTGTCAAATCAAATAATGGATACTCATCAATTGGCAGCATGGATTCCAATTTTGTGGTCGGTAACTCGTTAGTTTGTATCGTGCTGTAACGCGCCAAAAATTCCTCCACCATGTTGCTTCGCAAGGGTTTAGTAATGACTCGATTCATCCCTGCTTGCAGACACTCATTTTCTACATCAGACACCGCATGGGCGGTCAAGCCAATGATCGGGGTTGGGGGTTGATTATTGCTTTGCTCATGCGCACGAAATTGTTTTGCTAGGTGGATCCCCGTCGTATCAGGCAGACCAATATCAGTTAATACCCAATCAAAGGTATGGGATTGAAATAACTCCAGCGCTTTGCTCCCTGTAGATGCAGATAAAAATCGAATACCCAATTGTTGCAACAGATTCTCTAACATTTTTAATGCAATCGCATTATCTTCAATCAGCAATACAAGAGGTGAGTGACCTGCATTTGCTGAAGGATTTTTTTGCATGATGAGGGTGGATGGGGGCGGTTCAGGTTGATTGGCAGGTTTTTCCGCAAGATGTACGGGAATGGTCAGGGTAAACGTAGTTCCTGTATGGACGGTTGAGTCCACACGTATTTTTCCTTTTAGTAATTGAGTATAGCGTTTCACTATATGCAAACCCACACCATGACCTGAGTAAATCCCTTGATCGGTAGGCGTTGCACGATAAAAGCGTTTGAAAATCTTGTTTTTATCTTTAGGCTTAATGCCTGGTCCGGTATCTTTGACAAAAAACTCCAGGAATGTTTTTCCATGACTGTGCGACTTTGGCTTGACACCAATCTCAACAAAACCTTTTTCCGTAAATTTAACCGCATTCCCCAATAGATTTAATAAAATCCGATGAAGCTTTACCTCATCAGTAGCGATCCATTCTGGGGTATTGATATCAATCGACACTATTAAGTTTAAATTTTTCAATGTTATGGTGGGAAACTCGAGATCGGTGATGCTGCGAATCAGATGATGAACATTGCATACCGATTCATGAATTACATTTTCTTGTTGGCTGCCCGCAGCGATAATATCGAGTACTCCGTTAAGCAGTGCTAAGAGATGCTCTCCACTGATATTAATCATGCGTGCATGTTCTTTTTCTTGGGTATTTTGAGCCTCTTGCTCCAGAATGCTCGACATACCAATAATCCCACTTAATGGGGTACGAATATCATGACTCATATGACGAATGAATTCATCTTTAGCTCGGTTCGCTGCTTCTGCCTTGTCTTTAGCCTTCATGAGCTCCGTTTCGATTTTTTTTAGATAAGTGATGTCGATGGTATTGCCAACTATGCCAACAATTTTTCCTGATTTATCTAACAAAGGTCTTTTAGTGGAAAGCAAAATGACTTCTTCGCCAGAGGGTAAAATCGTTTTTTCTTCTCGGGACAATTCAACATTTTTTTCGATTACTTCCAGATCATTCGCTCGAAAAAGATCAGCCGTTTGTTTACTAAATAGCTCATAATCGGTTTTACCAATCACTTCATTTTCATTGCACTCCTTGATAAATTTCATATGGTGGAGGCTTTCAATACAACGTTGATTTATTCCCGACCATACTCCATTTAAATCTTTCCAATAAATGTCGCCAGGCAAGGCATCAAGAAGCTTTTTCAATTGAGTACATTGTGCTTCCAAATGATTGACTTTCTTTTGCAAGGTATTGATTGTTTTTTCTAAATCGGCTACTAAATTCGTCGAGTTGGAGGTTTCTTTTTTTGCCATCTTTTTCCATTATTAATAATAATTTTTAAATTTAGCGTCTATCGGTCACCCAGTTCTAAAAAACACGAATTATCCTGTATTTTTGAGCTGGGTCAATCAAGTTAATTGAAATAGAAGTAACTTGTATTGTTAAGCATAGCATAGATAAATCGTTCCCTAACTTTCTAATTGTTGTTAATTGGGGCGGGGTGCCGTGATTTTGCGCAAATCGATATGGGCGATGGATAGAATTCATATTGATTCAGCTGTGCTTAAAGTTGATGCTCTGTTTTATTTGTATTCTGTTATAATGGGCAAAGTTTAATTTTCGGTGACATTATGTTAACTCCTGATGGACATTGTGCTAATAAAATTGAAAAAGTGATGCTGTTGGCGCTCTGGGCAAATACTTTAAGAGATGAAATTCAGACACAAGGTTCATCTGAAACAAAAAAATTAATCTTTGCCGGTCTTGGAAAACCAACCTATCCCATTAACTCACAGACTGTTGCTTCGTATCTTTCCTATTGGCAACGATTAGATGATTTAACTAAAAAATGGCGATTAGAGCCTCATGAAGTGGATGAAGATATAGCGATTGATTATGGAGATCCTCGCGGAGACTATGCACCACGAAAATTAATGGCTGATATCATGTCGCGTTGGTACGCGACAGAAATTAAAGCAGAAAATGTTTTATTTACGGTGGGTGGAATTGGAGCACTGCGGGTATTATTTGAAACCTTTAATACGCATTTTGAGGATGTGCCAGGATATCGAATTATTACCCCTTTCCCGTATTATAGTGCCTATTCAAACAATCCGTTGCATTGTTTACATCCTATTCATGTGATGGATGAGCCTGGATATAAACTCACAGCGCAAGCAGTGGCGGGGAGTATTCAAGAGGCGTATACCGCCGCAGAAATGGACCATGGCTGGCCCAAAGCTGTATTGATTTGCAATCCATCCAATCCTTTAGGAAATATCATTGATGAGGACGAGTTAATAAAAATTGCTGATGTTTTGCGCGATTATCCTGATTTGTACATCATTTTTGATGAAGCCTATACGGAGATGAGCTTTTTAGAAATGCCCTCTTTTTTAAAAATTGCCCCGGATCTGAAAGAACGGGTAATCATTTTACGGTCAGCAACGAAAGCCCTCTCCGCAGCGGGCGAACGTATGGCAGTTCTTTTAGTATTTGAATCCAGTTTGATGAATGAAATGCTTAATAAAAACATAAGCTATTTCATTCATGCGCCACGCTCAGCACAAGCAGCCTATGCCGAAACGATGGTTCATTTCGGGTCTGAGGAAAAAAAGAGCATTGCGACGTTCTACAAGAAAAAGGTCGATTATGTCGTTGACCGCTTGAAAGCTATGGGCGCTGCCATGCCCGATCCCTTATACCAGGTAGAAGCTACTTTTTATGTTCTTGCTGATTTTAGTGATATGTTCGGTTTGCCTTTACCCAAGGAAGCAGCGCGAGTTCTGCAGAAAACCGGGATGGTCAAAACAGATGAGGAATTGGCTTATTATTTGTTGTTCCAAGATAACCTGATGATTACCCCTTTATCTTATTTTGGCTTGTCAAAACATGACGGGTTTATGCGCATTACGTGCAGTGGTCGAGAAAATGAATTGCTGGATTTAATGAATCGATTGGAGGGAAGGTTATTTGAGTCAAGAAAAAATAAAAAAGAGATGCTTCTCGAAAAAATAAACCAAAGACTTCCAGAGTTAGAAAAAATCGATACTCATATGTTTGATTTGATTTGTGACAAGTTGCAAGCAGGAGCTATGGAAGAAGACACCTGTTTGAATTTAAAAGCAAAGAATCAAGCCCTAAGAAAAATTTATGATACGATAATCGATTTCTTTGAAATCATGAAACAAGAAGTGTATTAATCGAAGCGTTCAAAAGAAGCGGAAACTCTGATTATGGGAGCTCCGCTTATCGCGATCTTAGGATCTGAGTAGGACAATTAATTACTGAGAAATTGATTCAGGGTGCGCGTTAATCGATTAACTAATTCCTCTATTTCTGCTTCGTTAATGATTAATGGGGGTAAAAGTCGTACCACCGTATCAGCAGTAACGTTAAATAATATGCCATTGGCAAGTCCCAGTAAACGAGCGTCAATCGCGGGTCGGTCCAGTTCGATGCCTATCATGTAGCCTTTACCGCGAATCCCTTTCACACTGGGATTTTCCCCAAGATTTTTGATTAATTGTTCCATTAACAGGGCGCTGTTTTTGGCGACCTTATCACAAATTTTATCGCGCTCTATAACTTCCAATACGGTTAACGCGGTAGCACAAGCCAGAGGATTGCCACCAAAAGTCGAGCCATGATTACCTGGTTTAAATAAGTCTTTTGCTCGTTTACTCATCAGACATGCACCGATAGGGACACCGTTACCTAGACCTTTGGCAGTAGTGAGGACATCAGGTTGAATGTCGTAGTGCATGTAGGTAAAAAGCTTTCCTGTACGGCCATTTCCAGTTTGGATTTCATCCAAAATAAGCATCCAGTCGTGTTGATCACAGAGCTTGGCGAGGGCGCGAAGGTAGCTCTCTTCCGCAGCATAAATTCCACCTTCACCTTGAATCGGTTCAAGCATCACCGCAACCACATCCTCTCTATTTGCGGCAATCGTGTGAATGGCATCCAAATCATTAAAAGGCGCGCGAATAAACCCAGGCACTAAGGGCTCAAAACCTGCTTGCACCTTACGGCTCCCAGAAGCAGTTAAAGTGGCCATGGTGCGACCATGAAACGCTCTTTCCATAACAATAATTGAAGGGGTTTCTATGCCTTTTTTATGACCAAAAAGGCGAGTCAATTTAATCGCTGCCTCATTTGCTTCGGCACCGGAGTTAGCAAAAAAAGCTTGCTCCATTCCCGTCATGGTTGTCAGCTTTTCAGCGAGTAATTCTTGTTGTTTGATATGAAACGTATTGGAGGTATGAATGAGTTTAGCTGCTTGTTGCTGTATGGTTTTTGTCACATCAGGATGGGCGTGTCCTAACCCACAAACTGCTATCCCGCTTAAGGCATCAAGATAACTCTTTCCATGTTCGTCATACAACCAAACGCCTTCTCCATGGGTAAAAGTGATTGGCATGGGATTGTAACTTGTAATTAGAGCCATAATATTTTCCTTAAAACTGAAGGATGTCCACTACTCAAAAATGATCTCTCCCATTTAAGAGAGAGATAGTGAGGGTGCCATTATAGCCACAACTTTCTTTGCTTGGGTATAGGTAAAGACCCCCTCAGTAAAAAAGAACGAACTTATTTTAGATTGCCGGCTACAAAATCCCAATTGACTAAAGCCCAGAACGCAGAAACGTAGTCCGGACGCACATTACGATAGTCAATATAATAAGCATGCTCCCAGACATCGCAAGTCAATAATGCGGTTAAACCTTCAGTCATCGGAGTGCCTGCATTACTGGTGCTGATTATTTTTAAAGCGCCCGTATTATCTTGAACAAGCCAGGCCCAGCCAGAACCAAAAGTTGTGATTGCGGTTTGAGTGAATTGCTCTTTAAATTTACTGAAGGATTCAAAATGTTTATTGATCGCTTCAGCTAACTTTCCTTTGGGCTCACCACCACCATTGGGGCTCAGGCAATGCCAATAAAAGGTGTGATTCCAAACTTGTGCGGCATTATTAAATATTCCGCCTTTTGATTTTTTGATGATCTCTTCCAGGTCCATGGATTCAAATTCGGTTCCAGGAATAAGTTTGTTCAAATTGGTCACGTAGGCTTGATGATGTTTGCCGTAATGATACTCTAGGGTTTCACTGGAAATATGGGGTTCTAACGCATTCTTGGCATATGGTAACTCAGGCAATGTAAATGTCATCCTAATCTCCTATTATTTTATTTTGCCGGTAAGTTTAGCAGGAAGGACATGATATTCAATGAAGATCGTCGATAATAACGAAAAAAGCAGTGAGGTGACAGTAACTCCTGGCGTGATGTTATAAAAGAACATGAGCGAGTACCTGATATCAGGATTTCTTTGGTTATTATTAGATCAAATGGGACATTAGTTGGCTTTTTGCCTAGGATCTGTTAATCTATTGTGCTAAAAATTTATTGGTTGCGGGCCCAACAGGTTTTCGCGATAATGAGTGTAATTAATTTTATTATTTAAGGTGTGTGAGTGGAAACTTTAGAAAAAATTAAAAAGCAAATAGCAGAAAATGCCATTCTACTTTATATGAAAGGATCGCCAAAAATGCCACAATGCGGATTTTCTGCGCGTGCGGTACAATGCATTGAGTCATGTGGTGTCGATTTTGCCTATGTCGATGTTCTAGCTAATCCTGACATTCGCCAAACATTACCACAATATTCTGATTGGCCGACTTTCCCACAACTCTATGTGAAGGGAGAGTTAATCGGTGGTTCTGATATTATTGCCGAGCTGTTCCAACAAGGTGAATTAGAAACCATGTTGCGTGATGCAATTGCGGCATAATGAATGAGTGAATACCATAAATAATAACTAAAATGACGGAGATCATAGAATGAGTGTATTAGTGGGACGAAAAGCCCCTGATTTTACCGTAGCGGCTGTTATGCCTAACGGTGAGATTATGGATAAATTTAATTTACACGAGCATTTAAAAGGTAAGTACGGTCTCGTATTTTTTTATCCTCTTGATTTTACTTTTGTATGTCCTTCTGAATTGATTGCTTTAGATCATCGACTCGATGAGTTCAAAAGCCGTAATGTGGAAGTGGTGGCTGTTTCTATTGATTCACACTTTACTCATAACGCATACAGAAATACTCCAATTAATAAGGGAGGCATAGGTCCTGTTCGCTTTACTATGGCTGCTGACATTACCCATAGTATTTGCCAATCTTATGGAGTTGAACATCCTGCTGCAGGTGTGGCATTCCGCGGCGCATTTATTATTGATACGAATGGCGTAGTCCGCTCACAAATCGTTAATGATTTGCCTATCGGTCGTAATATGGATGAAATTATAAGAATCATTGATGCGGTACAGCACTTTGAAGAAAATGGTGAAGTGTGTCCGGCAGGCTGGCAAAAAGGTAAAGCCGGGATGAAGGCATCTACTGAAGGTGTGGCTGCTTATTTGGCAGAGCATTCTGAAAACCTATAATTCGAGTATCAAGAACCTCCTCTTCTCACTCTGAGAGAGGGGGGAATTGAAAAAGCATCAAGAACAACAAGTACCCCATCTGTCCTTATGGACATCTTCTCTTTTTGGGGAGAAGAGCCCTCTTCAAATAAATACCAGGTTGAAAAATTCGACACTTCAAATCGAATCATTTTTTGCTCGATGTCGTTGCAGTCTCTTGCATCATTTTCCACATATTGGCCATATGACAAAATAAATCAGCCGTCTTTTCTGCGTCATAAATGGCTGAGTGTGCTTCTTGAGCATTAAATTGAATTTTTGCTGCCTGAGCAGCTTTGGCTAATACCGTTTGTCCATAAATGAATCCGCCTAAGGTTGCTGTATCAAAGCAAGTAAAGGAGTGGAATGGCGATTTAACACCGGTTCTTTTTATTGCTTCCTTTATAAATAACAAATCAAACCAAGCATTATGGCCAACTAACACAGCGCGTTGGCATTGAGTTTTTTTAAGTGCAGCAAAAATAGGCTGAAATAAATTTTCTAATGCAATTTTCTCATCAACAGCAAAACGCAGGGGTTGATAAGGATCAATTTGATTGAATTCCAGAGATTTTTGATCTAATTCAGCACCTGGAAACGGCAAAATATGCTCGAAGTAACTTTCTCCACGGTGAAAATGACCTTGTTCATCCATACAAATGAATACAATACACATTTCGAGTAATGCATTTTTATAGGGATCGACGCCGGCAGTTTCTACGTCAACGACTACCGGTAAAAATCCACGAAATCGTTCTTTTAGATTAAGGCAAGGCAAACTATCGTACGGGTTCATGTATACTCCATGGTATGGTTTCACCCGCAGCAATTGGGACAACTTGACTTGAGCCGAAAGGCAGATGGTTAGGTATCGTGTGTGGCGATTTAACCAATTCAATAGTCTGCTGATTAGGGGGTAATTGATAGAATTCGGCACCGAAACGACTGAGAAAGTTGTTGAGTTGTTTTAACTGGTTCAGCTCCTCAAACACCTGTGCATACAAAGCAACTGCGAATGGGGCCGAATAAATTCCTGCACAGCCACAAGCAGTTTCCTTCGCACTGACACTGTGTGGGGCACTGTCTGTGCCGGCAAAAAACTTTGGATTACCACTGCATGCGGCCTTCTGTAACGCTTTTTGATCCTGTTCATGTTTCAAAATAGGCAAGCAGTAATAATGCGGTCTGACTCCGCCAACGAGCAATTTATTGCGATTGTATAATAAGTGGTGCGGCGTAATCGTCGCGGCAACAGTTGCTGGGGCTTCAGTCACAAATTCGACAGCAGCTTGGGTCGATATATGCTCAAAAACAATACGTAACCTGGGAAAATTATTCACTATGAGTTTTAAATACTCATCAATGAATAGAGACTCGCGTTCAAAAATATCGCTGTGAGTTACTTCCCCATGAATTTGCAGCACCAAATTGCTATTTTGTAAGGTTTCAAAAAGGGGATAAAGATCTTTAAGAGATTTTGCACCTGCTTCAGAATTAGTGGTTGCTCCGGCTGGATAAAGTTTGGCACCGAGAATATAAGGAATATGAGCTGCTTGCTGCAATTCGTCAGCGCTCACAGAGTCATTGAGATAAAAAGTCATATAAGGTTCAAAATTTGTGCCTTTAGGAATGGCAGTGAGAATTCGATTTCTATAGGCGTCAATGGAAGATAATGTAGTGAGAGCCGGTTTAAGATTCGGCATAATTAACGCACGAGCAAAGTGTTGTGCACTATCTGCCACAGTATGTTGTAGCATCTCATGATCTCTAAGATGGACATGCCAATCATCAGGACGATTAATTATTAATGTTTGCATAGTAAAGATTCCTGCGTTCTTGCCGATAACTAAGGATAACATGAAATGAGTGGCAGGAATGAATAAAAGATGGCATTTGTGGATCACAAAGGACAATTTCTAACATGTGTTGCGTTGAGCGCCATGCTTACAATAAGTACGGCATACCCCATGACACAAGTTCATTTTGCAAATCCCTTAGGGGCAAAGGGATGGCGAGTAAGCCGTAATCCACTTCGATGTGGCCTATCTCTTACTATTCCAAATTATGGGATCGCGTATTTTGAACAATATGCTACAAAATCCCCCCATTTCATTCTACGAACTTGGGATGAAGTCCAGCGATATTTACCCGCTAAACTGATTATAAAATCACCTATGTGGAAACCGGCTGGACCGACCGCTTTAGCAGGGCAATTAACGGTTAAACCGGGCGAATACGGTATTTATCTACGACGGGACTCAACGTTAAAGTTACTGACCTTTTTATTAAAAGGTTATGAACCCAATTTCATTTACCGTGCAGAAACAGGAATGAGCACCACAATTGCCTTATCCCCTATTGGGTTTCAGAAACCTTATTCCCGTTATCAAGAATGTATTGGCAATCTATTGCCGTTTGATTACCAACAAATAAGAGAAAGTGTCTTTCATTATAACGAAGATGATAGAGAGTTAACGGATGCCTATAAAAATCAATTGCGCCGGATTGCCCGATATGTGGATGCAGACCCACAAATCCAACAAATAAGAGTAGTGGGTTATGCTGATGCGAATGGGCGTAAGGGTTATAACAATGCAATATCCGAAGACAGGGCACGGGTCGTTAAAAAGTATCTATTACAGCTTGGTGTTCCTAAAGAAAAGCTCCATGTGACTTGGGTTGGTGAGCTTTATCCTATCGCTAGAAATGATACGGATGCAGGCCGGGCAGCAAACCGAAGAGTTGAGATCACGCTCATCAAAAAATAGATGTGAAAAATTATGTTTAAACCATTTATACGTCATTTAATTAAAATAATGGTTGCAAGTTATAATTTATTCTCTATATTACTATCCTTAGCATTTGACTTTTTGTGCAACCTTTACCGGTCATCGCTACAGCTGATTACAATCAGCATGACGATTTAAAGAATTACCATGCTGCTCAAAAAAAATATCCAATGAACAAAAAAGACATATCTCATTGAAAAATATTAATTTTTTTTAGTAAATTTCTTGACTTATTTCATTCCACTGCTAATACTCACACTGTTGCATGCATCGACCTGAAGCGACGAAGGCATGCTAATGACAACTCCTAGTAGAGAGTTATCAATAGAAATAGGAAACAATAATAATTTATGCGGAGACATAAGCATGTTAAGTTTAAAGAAAACAACTTTAGCTATATTAGCTTTGGGCAGCAGTTCACTATTTGCTGGTACCATGGGGCCAGTTTGTACCCCAGGTAACGTTACAGTTCCATGCCCAAGTACTGGATGGGACGTTGGTGGACAAGCTCTTATTTTACAAGTAATGACTGATAACAACATTTCCTTAGATTTAGATGTTACCCCAAATGGTGTTTCTCTTGACACTGATTTGTCTGCACAATGGGACTGGGGTTTCCAAATTGAAGGTTCTTACCACTTTAATACTGGTAATGACATTACTTTAACCTGGTATCATTTAGACACTGGCTGGAATAACCACGAGTTTAATCCGGAGTTTGACCCAGATTTATTAGTTGGTTATGGCCACAAGAACAGATGGGATGCAGTAAACGGTGAAATGGGTCAATTCGTTGACTTCAGCGCGAACAAGAAAATCCGTTTCCATGGTGGTTTCCAATTCGCTAGCATCAAGAGAAGCATGCACCAATTTGCCTTTGAAGCTCCTGAAGTTAATGAAGAAGAATTAGGTGTTGATGTAGGCCTAGAAGGTAGCACTCAATACAACGGTTTCGGTCCACGCACCGGTATCGACATGAACTACGTATTCGGTAACGGCTTTGGTATTTATGCTAAAGCAGCTACTGCAATATTAGTCGGTACATCGAAGCACGGATTTGACCTTGATGTGTTCGACCCCGCAACTGGCCTTTTAGCAGCTGATTTCGATGTTAGTGGAAGCAGAACTGCAATTGTTCCAGAATTAGAAGCCAAGTTAGGTGCTAGCTATGACTATGCGATGGCACAAGGCGACCTGATTCTTGACGCGGGTTACATGTGGTTTAACTACTTTCATGCGTTAAATGCAACCGTTCTGCCTGTAACTGCTACTGATTTTGGCGCTGCAGGTCCTTATTTCGGTCTGAAGTATATAGGAAACATTTAATTCGCTATCATTTTAATAAATTTAATCAATACTGTTGACTTTATGAAAGTCCGGTTGGATAATTGAGCAAGGTACGCTCTCGGTATAGAGCGAATATGCGTACCGTTGCTCAATATTAAAATTGGTAACGAACGGAAATAATAATAAAAAGTGGAGATAAGCATGTTAAATTTGAAAAAAACAGCGTTAGCTGTTCTTGCTTTAGGTAGCAGTGCAGTATTCGCTGGTACCATGGGCCCAGTTTGCACCCCAGGTAATGTTACTGTTCCTTGCCCAAGCAGTGCATGGGATATCGGTGGACAAGCTCTTGTTTTACAAGTAATGACTGATAACAACATTTCCTTAGATTTAGATGTTACCCCAAATGGTGTTTCTCTTGACACTGATTTGTCTGCACAATGGGACTGGGGTTTCCAAATTGAAGGTTCTTACCACTTTAATACTGGTAATGACATTACTTTAACCTGGTATCATTTAGACACTGGCTGGAATAACCACGAGTTTAATCCGGAGTTTGACCCAGATTTATTAGTTGGTTATGGCCACAAGAACAGATGGGATGCAGTAAACGGTGAAATGGGTCAATTCGTTGACTTCAGCGCGAACAAGAAAATCCGTTTCCATGGTGGTTTCCAATTCGCTAGCATCAAGAGAAGCATGCACCAATTTGCCTTTGAAGCTCCTGAAGTTAATGAAGAAGAATTAGGTGTTGATGTAGGCCTAGAAGGTAGCACTCAATACAACGGTTTTGGTCCACGTACTGGTATTGACATGAACTACGTATTCGGTAACGGCTTCGGTATTTATGCTAAAGCAGCTACTGCAATATTAGTCGGTACAGCAAAGCATGGATTTGATCTTGATACATTCGATCCAGCAACTGGTCTTTTGGTAGCTGATTTCGATGTTAGCGGAAGCAGAACTGCAATCGTTCCAGAATTAGAAGCTAAATTAGGTGCTAACTACACTTATGCAATGGCACAAGGTGATTTAACTCTGGATGCTGGTTACATGTGGTTTAACTACTTCCATGCATTGAATGCAACTGTATTGCCAGTTACTGCAACTGACTTCGGTGCTGCTGGTCCTTACTTCGGTCTGAAGTATGTAGGAAATGTTTAATTTCTTAATTGATTAAGATCTTATAAAAGCCCGTCATTAATGATGGGCTTTTTTTTTCTAATGGAGTATTCATGTTTAAGAAAGCAACTATATCTATGTTAGGATTGGTAGCAAGCGTAGCTACTGCAGGTAGCATGGGTCCAGCATGCACCCCAAGTAATGTTACCGTTCCATGTATTACAAATCTCTGGGACTTTGGTGCACAAGCGCTTTATCTAAGATCAATTTATGGTCCTGCCAAAGCCATAGAATTTGGTGCATTGCCTCTAAATAAAGAAATAAAAAATGATTGGAATTGGGGCTATCGTTTAGAAGGCTCTTATCATTTTAATACCGGAAATGATATAACCATTAACTGGATGCATTTTAGTACATCCATTGATCCAACAGAATTTTTAGGTGTTCTTACTATTCCTGCAATAGGCCTACCGGAAATTCCGGCTCCTTTTGAATTAATTAGTCGTAATAGAATAGACCAAGTTAACGTAGTTATGGGGCAGTACACCGATCTCAGTATGCGAGACAAGATGCGGTTCTACGGGGGGTTACAATATGCGAATATTGAATCAACATCTAAAAACTACTACATAACCGAGGAAATTCCCTTTATTGGAAGTAATCCATTTACCAAATTTGACAATAGTGATTACAAAGGTATCGGACCAGTTGTTGGAATTGATTACGCCTATTACATTACCAACTCACTTAGCCTAACCGCAAACGGTGCAGGATCTATTCTCATTGGAACCAATAAGTATCATGCTGGTTTTGTCGTCTCACCGACTGAGGCTATTGTAGAACAAGTATTTTTCCGTAAAAAGGGTGTTGTTCCAAGCCTAGAAGCCAAACTTGGGGTGAATTATGCACATAATACACCAATAGGGATGGCAAACATTCAAGCGGGCTATCAGGTAGTCAATTACTTTAACGTACTGCAAGATCAATTATTCCCCAATTTATTTGGTCCTGTTCGTCCAGTGGATTATGGCGTTTTTGGTCCCTATTTTGGTCTAAAGTTAATTGGTAATGCCTAAAATAGCGACAATTCCCTAATTTAAGACAATCATCTAATTGAAACCCATACATACGCTATGGGTTTTTTTTATACAAATCATTGAGTTGCAAAATTTAGGCAAATTTGTGAAAAATAAGCTAGCCACTCCTTGTTTCCCAAGATATAATTTTCTGCCCTATCCGATGTGGAAGTAAAAATAATGAACAGGAGTACCGCATGCAGTATAAAAAAATCCTATTGGCTCTAGTCTGTTTGTCATCGCCACTCTATGCGGAACATGATCAACAGTTGCAGCGTCAAATTGCTCGTTTGCAAAAACAAGCAGAACAACTTCAAACTCAATTAAATGCCTTACAAAAGGAACTTGTTTCAAATAAACGGACCCATTCAACTCCTACGAATAAAAAGGCAAAGAAACAAGAACCTGCTTCTCCTAAAAAGCATGGAAAGAAACATGAGCATCATAATGCTCATCAAGATCAAATGATAAAATATCATTCATCAACCTTATCAGTGCATACTCCCGTAGAGCATCCAGAATCAATAGGATTTTACCCAACAGCCTTAGTCGCGGACAATCGTGTTGTCACCTACATTGCAGGAACGCCCGTAGTCGCATCACCCTATTTAGGGGATAGACCTGCGTTTGATGGCTCTGACTATATTGTAAATATTTCGAGTATCAACCGCGACATTCGCTTGATGCAACAACGTCGAAGATTATATAGGGCTTATCAAAACATGGGATATCCAATCCCTGAAAGACCAATCATTGCGCTTAGTGGTAAAGCCGAACCTGTAGGCATGATCAACAGTAATTATGTTGGAGGTACTAATGTTGATTTAACTCTAGGATCAAGTGAGCTGGATGTTGCGGCTGCATTAAACCAAAATGTTGAGGCTTATATTGCGATAGCCTATGATGCTAGTCCCCCTGAGGTTGGCCCAAGAATTAATAACTCTGCATTTAACTTAAATATGGGCTTTGTGAATATTGGTAATCTGGATAGAACTCCCTTCTATTTTACTGCAGGGCAGTTGTATGTTCCTTTTGGGCGTTATTCCAGCTCGATGATCAGCTCTCCATTAACTTTGGATATGGCACGCACGAAAACAAGACCTTTTATCCTCGGTTATAAATCACAAGAAGATACAGGGCCATTTGTTGCGACTTACATCTATCGAAGCGACACCACGACTGGAAGGGCAGGTGTAGGTGGGGTGAATGCGGGATATTCCTATGCATTTAACGAAATTCATGGTGAGGTGGGCGCAAGCTACATCAGTTCGATTAATGATGCAGCCGGAATGCAAAATACCGCCGCCAACCCAGGAACTTTCGGTGGTTTTGGTTCCTTGCTTAATGGAAATGAAGCAGTACGTAAAACCCAAGCAGTTGATGTGTACGGTAACTTAGCATTTGACCGCTTTAACTTTGCAGCTGAATGGGTTGGTGCAGTCGAAGCATTCAGGGCCCAAGATTTAAGCTTTAATGGTCGTGGTGCGCAACCGCAGGCATTACAAACTGAAATTGATATGACATTTAGAGCTTTTCACAGACCTTCTTCCATAGGGGTTGGTTATCAATGGACTAAAGACGCACTGGCTTTAAATCTCCCGGAACAACGTTTTATCGGAGTATTTAATATTTCTATTTGGAAAGATACTGTAGAAAGCATCGAATACCGACATGAAATAGATTATGGGAAAAATCAATTTGCTAATGGTGCAGCACCTCCAGGACTTGTAAATGCACCTACACTTGGCACAGGTGGCACGGCGGATACTGTTTCGGCTCAGATTGGAGTTTATTTCTAAAAATCTATCCACCTAAAAAGGGTAAGCAGTACTGTAGGTTGGGCCTTGGCCCAACAAAAAGTCTTTAGCGAATTGCGTTAAAGGATTTTGGACCAAAGCCCAACCTACTCATACAGGCTACGATATTTCATCACAAGCAATCTTAGGATAGTCGTGTTGCGTGCAAGGCATGCCGCAATAGAGAGCACAAACTGTGCTATCTTTTATCATATACGGGATATTTCATAAAGGAAAGGAGCATGTGTAAATCGTACAACATGCCAAGGTCCAGACGCGCAGCCTCTGGTATCATGACCTTCATATTCCAGCTCACTGTGTTAGCTATTTTATTCATCTATTCCTCTGCGTACGCATCTAAAGTGATTGAACTCAATATTAAAGGGCCAATTGGCCCGGCTACTGTAGACTATGTGGTGCGTACTATTGATACAGCACAACAAGCAGATTTAATCCTGATCACCCTTGATACTCCCGGCGGGCTTGATGAAGCAATGCGGTCGATAATTCAAAAATTTTTATCATCCAAGATTCCCATTGTAACTTATGTGAGTCCAAATGGTGCGCGTGCGGCGAGTGCAGGAACCTATTTGCTTTATGCCAGCACTTTGGCCGCTATGGCACCAGGAACACAATTGGGAGCAGCAAGCCCAGTCAATATAGACGCAACTGGTTTTAGCAGTGAGACGTCCAATAAGCAAACAACCATGGATAAAAAAATGACTAATGATGCCGTGGCAACAATACGCTCATTGGCGCAACTTAGAGGGAGAAATCCAGACTTTGCCCAAAACGCAGTTAAGAATGCAGAGACATTAACCGCTACTGAAGCGTTAAAAGAAGGGGTCATTAACTTCATTGCAACGAATGAACAAGACTTACTGACCCAGTTAAATGGTGTATCAGTAATGCAAAACAATCAAACCATCAAGCTCAATACCAGCAACCCACAGATTCAGCGAATTGAGCCTGATTGGCGTACCCGATTTTTATCGATCATTACTGATCCGACTGTGGCATATTTGCTGTTGTTACTGGGGATATATGGTATTTTTTTTGAATTGGTTAATCCAGGACATTTATTACCCGGCGTAATTGGTGTGATATCAATGTGTATTGCACTTTATGCATTCCAACTATTACCGATAAATTATGCGGGTTTTTTTCTTATGGTATTAGGAGTAGGGTTTATCATCGCGGAGGCATTCATTCCGGCGTACGGATCTTTAGGCGGCGGCGGGACAATTGCATTTATTATCGGTTCTATCATGTTACTGGATACCAATAATGCGTGGTACCACATCGCTTGGTCTGCAATAGCGGCTATGGTGTTAGTGAATATCCTGCTTTTTGTGATTTTGCTCGGTATGGCAATAAAAGCCAGACGGCAAAGTGTAAAACATGGTTTAGGCGTATTAATAGGAGCTAAGGGACGCACACTTGGCGACATTAATCTGGAAGGACAAGCAATAATTCATGGAGAAATTTGGAGCGTTCGTTCAAAAAAATTTATTGCTAGCAACCAATCAATAAAAGTCATTGCAACTTCGGGTCTTGTATTGGAAATCGAAGAAGATGCAGCGAATCAAGGAGGGTAAAAATGGGACCTTTTTTAACGGTAGTCTTAGTGCTGATCCTGCTGCTTTTAATATCAGCGGTCAAAGTATTTAGAGAATATGAACGAGGTGTCGTGTTTATGCTAGGCCGCTTTTGGCGCGTTAAAGGACCTGGTTTAGTCCTTATTATTCCGGTAATCCAACAAGTAGTACGAGTTGACTTACGGACCATTGTCATGGATGTTCCGAGCCAAGACGTTATATCGAAAGATAACGTTTCTGTCAGGGTTAACGCCGTCTTATACTTTCGGGTAGTGGCACCAGAAAATGCAATTATCCAGGTAGAAAATTATTATGAAGCAACCAGTCAATTGGCACAAACGACACTCCGGTCCGTACTGGGGCAACATGAACTGGATGAAATGCTTTCCGAGCGTGAGCAATTAAATAGTGACGTCCAAAAAATATTGGATGCCCAAACAGACAACTGGGGTATTAAGGTGTCTAATGTCGAAATTAAGCGCGTTGATTTGGATGAAAGTATGGTCCGCGCAATTGCCAGACAGGCGGAAGCAGAACGTGAGCGACGTGCTAAAGTGATTCATGCCGAAGGAGAGTTGCAAGCCTCCGCAAAATTATTAGAAGCGTCACAAGTATTGGCACAGCAACCACAAGCGATGCAGTTACGTTATTTGCAGACATTAGCCGCTATAGCAGGCAATAACAACTCAACAATTGTGTTCCCAATGCCGATGGAGCTGGGTGATATTTTGTCCAATATGGCATCAAGAAAACCATAACTTAAATTAGGACTATAGCCTGGGTGATCGCAAAGTCATGCCTGAGTTTAGCGGCGCTTCACCCGGCAACCACCTTACATGCCTCGAATGCAGTATATTTTTTGGGGAGGTTAATAAACTCGTCGCGGTTTTAATTTAAAGGCAATCAGAGTCAGAATACTGATTGTTGGGAGCAGAATTATGTATGAGAGTATTTCAATTATTTTAAATAAAGACTTTTTTTTCCCTTCTGCTAGGGCATAACGGCGACTAAATTTTTCAAATAATGGCCAATCGCAAATTCTAAAACCATTCGGTGATTTGTACCCCATAAAAAAGTAACCCGTAAAATATCCGTAAAACTGAAAGAATTTTCGAGGGTAAAAAATATAGGTGGCCGCAGCGGAGGCCTCAAGATAGGTCGTGTAATGCCAACAATTTTTAGGCATAAACAGCATATCTCCTCGTTCGAGCGTGATGTTATACCCTTCTGCCTGGTTTAATCGAGGAAATTGTTTCGATAATAAATCCCATGGCTGGCCAAATTCCAACAAACTGTCACCAACGTAAGGAAGTTTATAAATAAAGTGGCTTTGATCTTGAGTGAATAATAACACTTGTTTTTTGCCACTTAAGCATAGATGGAGATTACAACAATGCTCCCTATCAAAGTGTATTTCAGTATGTGCCCCTCTGCCGCCAAAAAAATAAACAACTTTTAGCTTCTTATTGAAATATCTTGGCCGAAGTGGAATTTTTTGCCAAAGAGGTACATGTCGTTCTATCGCTTTAGAGTGCATCGGAAAAGTCTGGCCAAAAATTCGATACGGCATATTCTTTTTAATTTCGGACATGACCGTAGTATAATCGCCGCTATTATAAGATTTCCAACTATCATTTTCATAAGTATCATAGGTTATTATACCTTCAAGAAGGTTTTCAAAATAATCTATAGAAAACTTGTCGGTAAAATTTTTTATTTTTATTAAAATGGGTTCTTTTGAGCGATAAATGAGATGCTTAATGTATTCTTCATGACCATATTCGTACTCAACTTCTTGTATTTTTTTTATTTTCATCGCTTAACCTTTTGAATAAGATAATAAAAATAATACTTTTTACCCCAGAATTTTTCTTTGCGGGCGTATTTTGCAACGTAGTTAAGCGCAGGGTTTTTAAATCTGATTTTCCACCATGGAAGAAATATTAATCCACAGACCGCAGCAATAGTTGGCAGTTCGGCCATAAATTTGCCCATGTCATCCCCAACAATAGACAAGGCTTGCCTATAAAATCCTTCTTCATTGACAATTAAACGTTGATAAAGAGACGCCTGTACTTGCTTGGTAATATTGGTTTTTTGAATTATTTTTAATTTGCCGCTGTTTTTAATAAATTGTTCTAATTTGTTGGATTGATCTTTAATTTTAAAATAATGATCTGCATAACAAAAAAAACCACCTAAAGACAAGACGCGTTCAACTTCCGAAAAAAAGTCGTCAATTCGAGGATAAAGATGAGAGCTTTCAAGATTGGTAACAATATCAAAGCATTCATTTCCTAAAGGCAGATTTTCCGCATCGGACTGAATATAGTTCACTTTATCTTGCTCATAAAAATGTCGATTGGAATTGATTACCAATCGGTTAACCAAATCGACACCTAATGCATAGTTAGTTTTTAATAATTGAGAACTTGCTTTAAGACCAAGACCATTACCACTCCCTATCTCAAGCAATCTTTTATTAAAAAATTGAGCTTTTATTAATGGCCTAATCAGGGTATAAAGAAGCAGTTGTGAATAAATATCTTGTACCTCAGATATTTTAGAAAAATCAAAATTTAGTTCTTTATATTCGTCATGGATTTGTTTGTCCCATAAACCTAAGTTCAAAAATACTTTATTATGATGTAATTGACCGAAAGTGTTATAACTGTCTTGAATCAGTTTTTTAATTAATTTAATTTCTGAGAGATCGAGGTAATGATGTCTCATTACGAAGCCAATTTGCCTGGCCGCATGGCTATAACTAGGGGTTTCTTCATCCATTGGTATCTAGTAATTATTTAACTTATATATCAAGTATAAACGATTTTATTGAAGAGAAAGTATTTAATAGAAAGTCATGAATCTTTTGGGGCAATATAAATACAATCTTTCGTTTATTCTGCTTTTATGATAGAACACTCATTTTGAAGCATTTAAGAGGTTTTTACTGTGTCGATCAAATCAGATAGATGGATAGAAAAAATGGCGCTTGAGCATGGAATGATATCTCCATTTCAGCCCGGACAAGTGCGTGAAAATGAAAATGGAAGAATTATTTCCTACGGTGTGTCCAGCTATGGATACGATGTTCGTTGTGCTAATGAATTTAAAATTTTTACTAATATTAATTCTGCTATTGTGGATCCTAAAGCGTTTGATGAAAACAGTTTTGTGGATGTGCAATCGGATGTATGCATCATTCCGCCTAACTCGTTCGCATTGGCGAGGACGGTTGAGTATTTTCGAATTCCCCGTAATGTCTTGACCATTTGCCTGGGCAAATCAACGTATGCACGTTGTGGAATTATCGTTAACGTGACGCCTTTAGAGCCGGAATGGGAGGGACACGTCACTTTGGAATTTTCAAATACTACTACCTTGCCTGCCAAGATTTATGCTCATGAAGGCGTAGCACAAATGTTATTTTTGGAGGCCACAGAAGTGTGTGCTGTTTCATATCGCGATCGTGGCGGCAAATACCAAGGACAAACGGGCGTTACTCTACCTCGGACTTAAGGATACGCTATTCTGAGGATAGTCAGGATCTCCAGTATGGAACATGAGTAGGATGACCAGATGCTGAAATCAGGAGATCGCTCATCCTAAACGCCTCAGGATGATGATGTTTGGTGTCGCCCCGCAAAACCCGGGTAAGGTCTGCGTCCTTCCCCGGGGCTATACCTGGAGGCCATAGCGAGCAAGAATCAAATTCACCTATTCTTCATCAGGTAATTTATATTTATCGCGTGAGGCATCAACGCGCTCACGTAATTCTTTTCCTGGTTTAAAGTGAGGACTGTATTTCGCTTTAGTCACAACTTTTTCACCCGTTTTGGGATTATGGGCATTGCGTGGAGGTCTATAATGGAGAGAAAAGCTGCCAAAACCCCGAATTTCTATTCTTTGGTTTTTAATGAGTGCCTCACTCATTAATTCCAATATCTTATTGATACCATCAGCAACTTGCTTTTCAGTAAGATGCGTCATTCGAGCAGCGATTTGTTCAATGAGTTCCGATTTGATCATACCCACCTCGTGTTGTCGCGTGTTTCAAAGTCTGCTACCAATACAGATTAGGTGCTGACAATTGTCCCTTGTTTTATTAGTATAGACCGGGAAAAAAATTATTCAATATTTTCAAGACAGTTAGTCGCGGTAGTTTTTCTAGAGTGAATGTAGGCAAAAACAACCCCCCAACTCATTTCAACTTTAGTACGTTTTGTCAACGTAAAATGGGTAGAGGATAATGCCTTGCTGGTGGTAATGATCGTTTTAAGATGCGATAAATGATCAAGCTTAGCGCAGAGCTTTTCCCATAGAGGCCCAAAAAAAGCAGTAGAATTGATAAAGACAAGCGTTGCCTCGTTTAAATTCACTTCAAGAAAATCACCTAAAATAAATTTAATTTTTTTGGCCTGTATTGCATAATTGGCTATGTGTGCTAATTGCTCGGCTTGTTTGCATGCTACAGAATAGAGTTCGGGAAACAATTCAATCCCTACGCTTTTGCATACAGGGAAGACCATACTACAGGCCAGTACTGCTTTACCTGTTCCTGAGCCTAAATCATAGAATACCGTATTTTCATCGGGCCTAGTTAGGGATAAGAGAGCGATGAACGATGAAAATTCGATTTCTCCGTAGGCATATTCCATTGCATCGTTTGTTTGACGTGCATTCTGTGAGAGCATGAACCCATTGACATTGGTGTAGAGTTGATGAAACACTTGGGCGTGTCTTTGTAAATTTAATGATTTTTGCCAGCGAATTACATGGAATTGCCTTCTTCGGAGCCGCACGTGAATGAGCAGGGTAAAAAGTACGAGAAGTAAGCAAAAAAAATAGGGTATCCAGTGGTTCAAAATAATCCTTGAATTAGGTGCCATTCCAAATTAGGCATTGTTAATACACCTGGTTTATTTCGTTTTCTAATGCATTTCCTATGGAAGTACGCCGCTTTGATAGAAAAAGATTATCAAGGATGTACGGAACTTTCCTTTAGGTAGTTTGCCGAAATTTCATAAAAACGCAAAGTATAAAAAACATTAATCACTGTCTTATTATTGTCTAATCGAGTAAAATTACAGCATCTAGTATAGAATTATATTGTTAAGTATAATTTTATTACTATAATTTTGTTTTATAAAAGTGAGCACCATTTTAAATTTATGTTCATGAGTTTTGTAAGTTAATATTTCCTTAATTTTGATTCATTAGAATGAAAATATATTGAGGGGTGGGAGAGTATTATGGCGGGTTTTTTTAGTACCAAAGCTTATGTGCATCATGAGCCAAAGCCACGTGCAGAATACAATTTTATCAACGTGGGTACCGAACAATTTCATGCTGTTGCGGTGGCGATGATCGATTCGTTACAAAGTACTTCCCAAAGAGGTAATGATGCTACCTTAAAAAAAATTTTGGAGCGTTTTTATCTACACTTTCCCAAATACATTAACAACCAACCTTATTTAACACTTCCGGAACGGATGGGGATGTTACTCAATAGTTCTCGTAAGTCAGAATTAGTAGAGTGTATGGCTTATGTTTTGCGGCAATTGGCAGTGGACGAGCTTTATACACATCCTTTGATGTATCGAGAGGTGTTTGATGGATTAAGTGCGGAAACTCCCAAAAGTTATTTGCGTGATCCCACAGTACAATTACCAGCAAGTGCTTTAAATGCCCTTGCTCAGACACTGGGGATTAGTATTACCTTATCTTTTAAAGAACTCGGAAAGGAACTGAGAAAAAAAGAAGTATATGATGGAGAAGCATAATGCATAAAATGAATTTAGTGATTCAAGTTCAAGGGGAAGGAAAGCAGGAACAGTATTTCCCAGCTGTAAGGAAAGGTCATGAGAAAGAGTACGCCTATGTTCGTCAATTAGCGGTTAATCCGCCAGAGCCTGTTGAGAATACAAAGGAGCAGGGGGAGACTCTGCGTGACATAATTCACCTAATCGAAGAGGACAATAAACAGTTGTTGCACTCTTATGATAACTATCGGACCGCCATTTTTAGCACGGCTCGAGATGAAGAATTAACCCATGAACAGTTACACAAGCGATTGAGAGAACTTTATATCAAGTATTTACCTCAAACGAAAAATACCGTATCCGTGGCCGCTTTGGAGCAGTCCAAAAGAAAGCCGCTTATTGCTGATGCCCCTGAGGAAGGGGAGGAACAAACAATCAAGCTATTGGCAAACGCTTTGTCCGACTGGATTACCACAAAGCAAGTTGATCCGGATACTTTATTTGATGAACTAGAAAAGCGCGCTACTGTTGGCTTGACTAGGTAACTTAACCCCGGATTAGACGCAGTTGTAATCCGGGATTAAGATCCCATTTCCACATTAAATGTTAATGTTTATAAAAATCCCTGTTGTTTCATCCATTCATCATGGGCAAATTTAGACATGTAATTGCGAATGGAGTCAGGTAAAATAACCAAGCATTTTTGTCCGCTACTTAAAGATTTCGCAGCTTGCAGTGCGGCCCACATTGCCGCCCCAGAAGAACCTCCTACCAATAACCCCTCTTCACGGATTAAATCCCTTGCAGTTCGAAATGAATTCAGATCATTTGTTTTAATATATTTATCAATTAAATCATTATCTAAAACATCTGGAAAAAAGTCATAGCCTATGCCCTCTACCGCATAGGATTTAATTTCGGTTCCACCACCAAGAATAGAGCCCTCGGGATCAACACCAATAATTTTAATCTCCGGATTATATTCCTTAAGGCGTCTCGCAAGACCAGTAATTGTGCCTCCAGTTCCTACTCCGGCAACAACCATGTGTAAGTCCTTGCCAAAATCATCAATAATTTCCTGGGCGGTACCATGATAGTGCGCATTAGGGTTATTCGGATTGGCGTATTGATCAAGAATATAGGAATTGGGGATTTGCGCTTTCAGTCGTTTAGCTAAAGAAATATGACTTTCCGGATCATTATAGGCTGCTTCTGTTGGAGTACGGTAGATCGTGGCTCCCAGGAGCTCAAGAACGGATTGCTTTTCCTGACTCATTTTCTCAGGCATAGTAATAATGACTTTGTAACCTAATACCGCACCTGCGAGGGCAATACCTATTCCTGTATTCCCTGAGGTAGGTTCAATCAGTGTATCACCTGGCTTAATATGCCCATCTCGCTCTGCATTAACAATCATTTCATAGCCGATACGATCCTTAACAGAACCACCAGGATTAAAAAACTCACACTTTGCATACAACTCACAATCAAGCGCACGGCCAAGACGATTAATTTTTACTATGGGAGTTTTTCCTATGGTGGCAAGAATATTCGGATAAATCATATTAGTCCTTTATTGGAGAGTAATTTGCTTTTGATTATATGGGTTTTAAGCAAAAAAAAAAATTCTTGTATGATTTGGGTGGTGATTTTAAAGTTTTTGATTTATATTAAGTTTTCTAAAACTAACAAAGCAGGGAGCTGAATATGTTTAATTTAAAATCACTTAAGTGGTGTTTTGGTATTGCTTTGTCTCTAGGCTTGTGTGCATGCATGGATATGCAACGTTCAGAACATGCTAATAACAATGCTCAATACTATGAGCAAATGAATGCCCAGAGCAAACAAACAGCAGGGAATAAGGCCAAAGCCCAAAAAACTTATGCTTCAAAAGATCCTACTCAAAAAGCAACCCCAGGACCTAAGCGAAATGCTGCCCCACAAATTCCGGTAATCCAGCAATAATGATTGTCTCCGGGTTATGGCGTCTGCCTAACCCGGGTTATGACGTAACCATCTGGTTTATTCCCTTTAAAACCTTGCAATCCTATTAATCGAGATGTTAGCTTACTTATTGTTTGTTTCTTTCAACGGATTGATTTTTACTCTATGAAAAAAGTATATCGAATTATAGCGACTGCTTTAGGGATAACCCTTTTTTTACTCTCTAATCAAATTTTTGCTGTGAATCCGACGGGAATCATTACTCCTTCAGTAATCAACAAAAGCACTACTACAAATCCGAAAGAAATTCCTTTAAAAAAAGCGTTAGCAACAGCAACATCAACTCCAGTGCAAGAGGACAGCGAAGAGGCTAAAAAATTATATCAAGAACGACTAAAAAAAAATCCGAGTGATGAAGACGCGCGTCTTCTTTTAGCGAATTATTATATAGCTAAGAGGCGTGATTTAACGGCACTTTGGGTTATTAAACAAGGATTGCGGCTTAATCCAAACAGCGTTTTATTGCTGATGAAATTAAGCGATATCCAGACTTACCTTACCGCCTATGCTCCTGCGATTGCAACCAACAAAAAAATTCTCACCCTAGATCCGAACAATGTCTATTCCAAGCAATATTTATCCGATGTAAAGCAAGTTATTCCTCGTTATGACTACGGGGTGAATGAAGTCGGTTTTACCACAGATAACTCCTACGTTACTGGTTTTCATCAAATTTGGGATTATTCTTCACTGTATTACACTCGAGATACGAGCTACGGTCGATTTGGTGGTCGTATTAATTTTGCAGCACGACAAGGATTCACTGCACCCCAATATGAGTTGGATTTTTCACCGGTGCTTAATCGGGATGTTTCATTTAATTTGGTGGCTACCTATGCGAATCAACCCAATTTATTTTCTGATTACTCCTATGGAGGACAGGCAAACATTAGTTTGACGAGTTCTCTCCAGTTTACGGGTGGCGCAATTTATTCGAACATCGCACCTACTTTTTTTATGACTTACATTGCAGGATTAAATTATGCGGTAGGTAATTATTTGTTGAGCGTGACTCCATACTATTTTGTCCCGCAAACCAATGTGAAATCAGTGTTAATGACTGGAGTGATTAAACGTTTTTTTGGCACGGAGGATCATTCCGTTTCTTTAACTGTGGGTATAGGCCATAGCCCTGACTTGGCCAATTTGACGACGGTTAATTTTATTGTGCTAAAGAATGATTTTGCAAATCTGCTTTATGAATTTCCCATATTAGCACACCGTCTGGTTGTTGATTTACAGATTGGATATCAACGCTGGGAGTTTCCGACAGGCGAAATCAATAATTTTTATGATACCTTAGTTGGTTTGAAATATCGATTTTAAGTCGCTTGCATAAGTTGGGCCTGACGGCCCAGCTCTTACATTCTAAACTGACTAAAAGGAACAGTGCTGTTTATTTCATCTTCTCTTGCTTGGCGTTCTTCAGCCATTTCTGTCTGAATTTGCATTAATTCCAGACCATCTTTAATCATTTCATCTCGTACCGCTTGCCGGGAAGCTCGATCTCCAAAGAAGCTCACTTTTTTCTTGCACGCCTTGTCGCTTAACTGATGAGTTGTTCGTGCATTTTTGTGATCCGCATTAATTGTTGCAAATTTTTGAGCCACAGGGATTTCTCTTTTATGTTTCATACTTGAACCTTATTTTCCTATAAGTTTTTATTAGTTTCATCCTTACATTATTTTTGAAAGCAAAGTCCATTTCTACTTCAGATAAGTTAATTGAATGACGCAGATTCTCCCTTTTTCAAAGAGATCACCCCTTCAAATTAACAGGGGGGCAAACTATGCAACAGATTGGCATCGATTTTCAAGTGATTTTTCTAGGTGCTGCTGACAATTCGAATCTCTTGGCTAAAATGAGATGGAATTTATGTGCGGTCAACAGCCCCTAATGAATTACTGCGGAGCAATCATTTCTTCGGGTCTTACTAATTCCGCGAAACGCTCTGCAGTTAAAATTCCAAGTTTCACTGCTGCTTCTTGCAAGGAGGAATTGTCTTGGTGTGCTGTTTTAGCGATTTTTGCGGCTTTATCATAGCCTATGTGTTGATTCAGTGCCGTGACGAGCATCAAAGAGTGATGCAGATAATAGTCGATCACCTGATGATTGGCCTCGATTCCTTCGGCACAAAATTCTTGAAATGAATGACAGGTATCGGCTAACAAATTAAGGGAATGCAGTACGTTAAAGATGATCACCGGTTTAAATACATTCAGTTCAAAATTACCTTGGCTGTCCGCGATACCCACTGTTGCGTCATTTCCCAGCACTTGCGCGCAAACCATAGTCATGGCTTCACATTGGGTAGGATTCACTTTTCCAGGCATGATTGAAGAACCAGGTTCATTTTCTGGAATGATCAATTCCCCAATACCACAACGTGGGCCAGAAGCTAACCAACGAATGTCATTTGCAATTTTCATTAAAGCACAAGCCAGTGTTTTCATGGCACTGTGGGCATTAACTAATGCTTCGTGTGAGGCGAGCGCAGCAAATTTATTCTCTGCGGTAACAAAAGGCAATTGGGTTATCTCGGCAATGTGTTTGGCAACTTTTGCGGCAAATTGTGGATGTGTATTTAAACCAGTTCCTACAGCGGTTCCCCCTGCAGCTAATTCGTAAAGTTCAGGCAATGCCCCTTCAAGACGTTGCAGGCACGCATCCAGCTGGGCAACATAACCAGAAAACTCCTGCCCTAAAGTGATTGGCACGGCATCTTGTAAATGGGTTCGGCCAATTTTAACGATATCTTTGAATGCTGCCATTTTAACCGCCAAGGCATCACGCAAACTTTTCACTGCGGGAATTAATTTCTTATTAAAAGCAATGGCTGCGGCAATGTGCATCGCTGTCGGGAATGTATCATTGGAAGATTGAGACATATTCACATGATCATTAGGATGAATAGGCGATTTACTACCCATGGTTCCACCAGCCAGTTCAATTGCACGATTTGAAATGACCTCATTGGCATTCATATTGGATTGCGTGCCACTGCCCGTTTGCCATACATGCAAAGGAAAATGCTCATCCAGCATTCCCTTACTCACCTCATCGGCAGCCTTAATAATTAAATCTGCTTTATCTTTAGGTAACTTGCCTAAGTCCAAATTGGTCAATGCGGCGGCTTTTTTTAAGATACCAAAAGCGTGAGTGACCTCACGCGGCATAATGTCCTTGCCGATATTAAAGTGATGTAATGATCGTTCAGTCTGTGCACCCCAATATTTGTCGGCAGGGACAGCGATTTCACCCATGCTATCAGATTCTATGCGTGTTTTGCTCATGGTTTTTAATTTCCTTAGACCCTAGTGAAATAAAAAATTCTAACACATAGGGCAAAAATAAGTAATTTTTGTTATAGTGTTGGCATGATTACCGACACGTAGCCTGGGTTAGACGTAGCCGTAACCCGGGAACCAGAGGCAGAAAAATCTGGGATATTTGCATACAAACCCAGATTACCCTGCGCTAATTCGGACTTACAAAGCCTCCAGGCTACATAAGAGAACCACCAGCACATGAGAGCAGTACGTATTTATCAATCTGGAAACTACCATACAGGCCAACATTTAGAATTATCTCCCGAAGCCAGTCAACACGTTGGGGTTGTTTTGCGTATGCAGGTTGGTGAAAAGATCACTTTATTTTCTGGTGATGATCGCGAATTTGACGCAACTATAGTTGCTGTGAAAAAAAAACAAGTCACGGTAGTCATTGGTTCGGTAAATGAGGTGAGTCGTGAATCCCCATTGGCTATCCATTTGGCTCAAGCAATTTCCAAGGGGGAGCGCATGGAGTTCGTCATGCAAAAAGCAGTCGAACTCGGTGTGACCAGTATTACTCCTCTTATTACGGAGCGTTGTGTCGTCAAATTAGATAAGGAGCGAATGGCAAAAAAACTCCATCAATGGCAGGCGATAGTCATTGCCGCGTGTGAACAATCAGGAAGGAATCAAGTTCCTGCAGTAAATGCCCCCATCACTTTAGAACATTATGTCCGTGAGGTTCAAGTTGGATTGAAATTGATCTTGCACCCCGGTGAGAATAAAAAATGGCGAGATTATATGATTGGATCTGCTGCGATTGCCTTGCTTATTGGCCCGGAAGGGGGATTAAGTGACCACGAGGTTCAATTGGCGTGTCAGCATGGATTTCAACCTTTATCTCTGGGGCCAAGAATTTTACGCACAGAAACCGCGGCGCTTACTGCCTTAAGTCTGTTGCAAGCGATAGGCGGTGATCTATAATAGTACTTGTAGTCAGTCTCTCTCAATGCGAAAATCTAAAAGCATAATGCTACCAATATCAATATATTCCTTGATGCAGAGTGAGTTTGGCGATTAACTTATTTTAAACAACAGAGGTTGACTCATGAGTGATCTTATTAAAACAATATCAGATGCAAGTTTTGAACAGGATGTAATCCATGCTAATAAGCCTGTTTTAGTTGATTTTTGGGCTGAATGGTGTGGTCCATGTCGTGCATTGACCCCAATATTGGAAGAAGTGGCTGCTACTCATGGTGAGCAAGTAACTTTTGCCAAGATTAATATCGATGAACACCCACAAACACCGGCAAAGTTTGGTGTGATGAGTATTCCAACATTGATTTTATTTAAAAACGGTCAGGTTGAAGCTGTTAAAATGGGTTTGCTTTCAAAATCTCAATTAAGTGCTTTTGTTGAGAGCCACGTTTAATTTTTTATTTTTCTATATAAAAAATGTTGTATCTTTGAGTAAAGCTGTGATAGCCTGTTGCAATATGTGATATAATTTAAATATATCACATAGGCAGCAGAATCCTTAGCTGCTATTCTTGAATAATATTTTTCCCGGATATCCAATTCGAAATTAATCAACCAATCAAGTGAGAAGTATGAATCTTAGTGAACTTAAGCAATTGCCTATTGCCGATCTCTTTAACATCGCACAAGAGATTGGTGTCGAGAATCCTTCCCGTATGCGCAAACAAGAAATTATTTTTGCCATTCTTAAGGCCCACGCCTTAAAAGGTGAAGACATCCACGGTGATGGTGTTTTAGAAGTCCTGACTGATGGTTTTGGTTTCTTGCGTTCTGCCGATGGCTCCTATTTGGCAGGCCCTGATGATATTTATGTATCTCCCAGCCAAATCAGACGTTTTGGTTTACGTTCTGGTGATACGATTTCAGGTAAAATTCGTCCTCCCAAAGATAGCGAGCGTTATTTTGCTTTGTTGAAAGTTGATGAAATCAATTACGATTCACCTGATAGTGCCAAACGAAAAATTTTATTTGAAAACCTTACTCCTCTCTTTGCTACCGAGCGCTTGGTCATGGAGCAAGGAAACGGCAGTACCGAAGATTTGACGGCGCGAGTTGTTGACTTGTGTGCTCCTTTTGGTCGAGGACAACGTGGTTTGATTGTTTCCCCACCCAAAGCAGGTAAAACACTAATGCTGCAAAACATCGCACGTTCTATAGAAAAGAACTATCCTGAATGTTACCTCATCGTGTTATTGATTGATGAGCGCCCTGAAGAAGTAACTGAAATGCAACGTTCTGTTAAGGGAGAAGTGGTTGCGAGTACGTTTGATGAGCCTGCGAACCGCCACGTTCAAGTTGCCGAAATGGTTATTGAAAAAGCCAAGCGCCTGGTGGAACACAAGCGTGATGTGGTTATTTTGCTTGACTCAATTACTCGTCTGGCGCGAGCGTACAATACGGTGATTCCTTCATCTGGTAAAGTACTTACTGGGGGTGTTGATGCCAATGCGTTGCAAAGACCTAAGCGTTTATATGGTGCCGCACGTAACATTGAAGAAGGTGGTAGTCTGACTATTATTGCTACAGCTCTGGTAGACACAGGTTCTAAAATGGATGAAGTGATTTACGAAGAATTCAAGGGAACCGGTAATATGGAGATCCACTTGAGTCGTAATATTGCTGAACGTCGTGTTTTCCCTGCGATTAATATTAACCGTTCAGGTACACGCCGTGAAGATCTGTTATTAAGCCCAGAAGATCTACAGCGCACTTGGATATTGCGCAAAATTCTGCAGTCTATGGATGAATGTGATGCGATTGAGTTCTTGCTTGAGCGTATGAAGAATCATAAAACCAATGCTGAATTTTTTGATGCAATGAAACGCCAAGAGTAGTACTTATAAAAAATGCAACCTGGGGGAGGGCCCAAAGCGCCTAAACCCGGGAATTGTTAAGCTCCTTTCAGGACTATCTGCCATAAGTCAAGAAGAAATACCCTCTCCCACTCGTGGAAAGGGGTAGGGGTGAGGGCGATTAAACAATACCCTCATCCGCCCTGACGGGCACCTTCTCCCTAAAGGGAGAGGAGAAATTTCTTGAAATGGCAGCGAGGTTACTAGGGGATTATGAATGAAATACTCTGATTTAAGAGATTTTATTACACAACTTGAATCACGTGATTTATTAAAACGCATCACCTATCCTGTATCACCCTATCTTGAAATGACGGCAGTCAGTGATCGAGTACTTCGCTCTGGCGGCCCTGCTCTTCTCTTTACTAATACGTCAAACCATAACATGCCTGTTTTAACTAATTTATTTGGCACGGTTGAGCGTGTGGCGATGGGAATGGGTGAAGACAGTATCAGTGCGTTGCGGGAAGTTGGCAAATTACTGGCTGCCTTAAAGGAGCCTGATCCGCCTAAAGGATTTAAGGACGCGTTTAATAAGCTCCCTTTGTTAAAACAGGCATTAAATATGGCACCAAAATATGTGAGTGGTGCCGAATGTCAAAACCATGTTTGGGAAAAAGATGAGGTCGATCTGACTTCATTACCTATTCAAACCTGTTGGCCTAAAGATGCTGCTCCATTAATCACTTGGGGGCTTGTAACCACCAAAGGACCACATCAAACGCGTGAAAATATGGGGATATACCGGCAACAGCTGTTGAGTAAAAATCAATTGATCATGCGTTGGTTGTCCCATCGAGGAGGTGCACTGGATTACCAGGCATGGCAAAAAGCTTATCCTGGAGAACGTTTTCCAATTGCAGTGACGCTTGGTGCTGATCCTGCAACAATACTCGCAGCCGTAACCCCTGTTCCTGATACTTTATCGGAATATGCTTTTGCGGGATTATTACGTGGCCAACGCACTCGTTTGACGCAGTGCATTGGAAATGAGCTGCATGTCCCTGCGAGTGCGGAAATTATCCTGGAAGGTTATTTAGAGCCTGGGATTGAGGCGCCAGAAGGGCCTTATGGCGATCACACCGGTTACTATAATGAAGTACAATCTTTCCCAGTGTTTACTGTGGAGCGCATAACCCATAGAGACTCCCCCATTTACCACAGTACTTATACTGGCCGGCCACCTGATGAGCCTGCTATTTTAGGCGTTGCATTAAATGAAGTATTTATTCCCTTGTTACAGAAACAGTTCCCAGAGATTGTTGATTTCTATTTGCCGCCTGAAGGATGCTCCTATCGTTTAGCCGTAGTGACTATCAAGAAGCAATATCCTGGGCATGCGAAGCGAATAATGATGGCGGTATGGTCATTCTTAAGACAATTTATGTATACCAAATTTGTAATCGTCTGTGATGATGATATCGATGCGCGTAATTGGCAGGATGTGATCTGGGCGATGACGACCCGTATGGATCCTGCACGAGATACCGTAATGATCGAAAATACTCCCATTGATTACCTGGATTTTGCTTCACCTATTTCAGGTTTAGGCTCAAAAATTGGCATGGATGCAACAAGTAAATGGCCTGGAGAAACTCAAAGAGAATGGGGGGAGCCCATAGTGATGGATGAAGAGATCATAAAAAAGGTCGATGGTTATTGGTCGTCTTTGGGGTTGGACCGATGAAGGAAAAAACAATTAAAGCACTCGTAGAAGATATTTCACCATTGACAGACAGTATTATGCGCTTGGTTTTAACTCCAGAGACTTACGTGGATTATCAAGCGGGACAATATTTACAAATTCTTTTTAATGAAGAAGCTTTTAGCTATTCTATTGCCAATGCGCCATTAGGATCGCATAAATATGAACTGCATATTCGACATAGCTTGGATAATCCCTACAATCAGCGTTTATTTGCCCATATCAAAGAATCGGGGGCGGTGACTCTTCGCTTGCCTTTTGGTACCTGTTCCATTGAGCATTTGTATCCAAACCGTCCTATAGTATTTATCGCGGGTGGAACTGGATTTGCGCCGGTAAAAGCGATGATCGAGCAGTTATTATCGACTTCAGATACTCGGCCTTTTGAGTTATTTTGGGGCGCTCGTTTGCAAAATGATTTATACATGGATGAAAAAGTAATGGCTTGGCAAGCTCATGTGAGTCGCTTTAACTATTTTTCTTCGGTATCAGAAGATAACGGCGTGCCTCTAGCCTCCTTAGTACTGGCCAAGCATCCACAAGATCTTCGTAAATGGCAAATAGTGATTAGCGGACCTTTTGATATGGTGTACAGTACACGTGATGCATTGGTCAATAGCGGGGTTTCACCTGCTCATTTATTCTCAGATGCATTTAGTTTTGAAGCAAAATAAGGAAGCATTTTATGGAGACTTTATACCAAATCCTAGGTCTTATTGGTGCCGGATTGATTATTTTTATTCTGTACCGCGCGATAAAAGGAAGCCCTGAACAATTTAGCAAAGAAAATTTAAATAAAAGTTTTTTTACTATGGGGGTTTTGGCGCTTGGATTGATTGGTTTTATTGCGCTGTTAGTTTTAATTTTAAGAAATACATAAAAAGTAGCCTGGGGCAGGCGCAAGCCCTCCCCGGGGAATTGAGCCAGATCTTCCCGATTACGCTACGCTAATCAGGGCTGCAAAGAGCATCTAATGTGGGGGATGTGCATTACTGTAATGTCCTCCATTTTCTTTTAAATAAAATCCAATATGCGGATTGTTAATAGGCACTCGGCTGGTATCTGCGATCAACATGCATTCCTCCACATAAGTGATTTGGCTGCTGTCATCAACCAACAAGCGATACCACGGATTGCGCGTAGCAAATTCGCGTTTATGTGCTTGTGGATTATAACGACCCGAAGCCTGAAATAAGGGGTCCACATCGACAACAATCGCTCTGTAGCGGCTGTGTTTATGAATGACTAAATCTCCAATATTGAATTGTGCAATTTTGTCCATCTAAGCCTCTTTGTTGTGCATTTTGAATAATATATCGGACGAAATGAAATAAGCTTGAAGGGTAAAGAAAAGGCAAAGAAAAAATAAAGACTCAAAATTGATGGCTGATGAATCAAAAAGCAAATTGTTGGGTTTCTGGTTTTTTGTCGGCAAATTGTTTGTTTGGGTCTTAATTTGTTCTTATTTGCTTCATTTTCTAATCGTTATCACTCTGGATTCGAGCGAAAATGAGGCAATTCAATAGTCAGGATGCCTTGTTCTGCATACGCGTGCTGAACCGCTGTCCACACTTCATCATATGAGTTGATGCCTGGAATAATCAGATAGTGAACGCAGGGATCGAGGATGCATACTTTTTCTCCAGCCGCTGCCAAGCCTTCAGCAGCTTGTTGTACACAAATATTTCCGCATATGCCGGTAAGCATGAGCTCGCTGTATGCTTGATTGTGAAAAAACTGCAGAAATGACAAAGCGCACTCATCATAAATCGGGTTCCCCGTATTCAAAAATTGAGGATCACTTAATTCAACTTCTTCCTTAAGTTTCATGCCCGCAACAGGTGCAGAAAAATTGATTTTAGCGAAGCGATAAATCGGGATATTTTCTTTCAGATTTTCTAGTCGTTCTTCTATGGGCTGAGAAATCGCTGCACCGATGGTGCCATTAAGGCAATGGAGTCCATATTGCCCTTTATGCGGATTAAATGGCAGCAATTCATTGTGTTCGATGCTTAGTGTTTTTTGCGTATGCACTATCCCATAACTTTGCAACATGATTTGTGCATCGATGTTGTCGAGAGTCCGTTGGAACACATGTGCATCTTGAGTGGTAATAATCTCAAGATGATGGCCCAGTTTGGGATAACCGATAATGAGTTCACTAACTGCATCAAGTAATGCCATATTACGAAACAAAGTATGTTCGCCACCGGGGGCATATAAGGCAAAATCGTGTAGCACGAAGTCATTTTGAATGTCGACTAATATGAGGGCTAATTTTTTAGTTTCACTGAGCTTTTTAAGGACTATATTTTTTAATTCTTCTTTTAATCCAGGATCCACTTCATCGTATTGTTGATTTATTTTTTGAAAACGAGAGGCGGCATTTTGTCGTAATAATGCTTGTGTGTGTAGGTGTTGTGTCAATCTCGATTCATTAGGCATATTTATTTTATCGTAATGAAAACATTAGGCTGCATAATACAAATTTAAAATGCTTATTTCTATTATAGTCGTTGTGGGTTTCAGGGAATCGATGACGGTGTACTCTAACTTGGGTTTCATTGCGAGGAGGGGGTTCTCCATTTCCGAAAGGGCTTTGTGTTGCTTAAAAATAGATCCCCGCTTTGCGCGGGGATGATATTTAAGCTGGCAGATTACTCTAATTATAATTAAATCTCAAATAGCGTTCGGATATCTTCCAAGGCTTCATCAACCGGAGCTTCAATTTCTTTTTGAGCTGCCGTTTTGTCAAAGAAGAGCGTTGCTCTTCCAGTCAGAACTTTTGAACAAACCAATTTGGCTAATGTAGCCAGGCTGAATAACAAATTGCCGGCAATGAAATACCATGGTCTGTGTCCACTCATCACATCATCTTGGCTGTGTAACCGTGCTTTAACCTTCATTTCAAATTGTTGGTAGGCCACTTTATTAGGGAGCCCCGCTTTATTTTGATAAACAAATTGATCCACATCTTGAGTAAGATCAGCAGCAAGTCGTGCTATTATTCCGTTTTGAGGCTCGGGCAAGGTTCTTGCATAACGCTCTATATCTGTAATTTTTCCATATAAATCTAGCATTTTTAGGGCATATTGTTCCTCTTTACCTTTTTTCCTTTTCAAAGCGGAAAGCGCTTGGCGTACTTGGGTAGAACGGTTGTCTACTGCTTCAGGTTTCGCATCTGCATCCATGAGCTTCACTGCAATTCGACTCAGCGTCGCTTGCAATTTGACTCCAGGAAACTCATCAATTTGAGTCATAATTTTCTTCAGCAACGCGTCACTGTTTCCGGTGTCCACGTAGGTTTTGAATAACCCAGTATTTTCGTTAACTAACTCGTCTATGAATTGTTCGCGAAACTCCTTATCAGTTGCGTCAAAATAATCTTTAGCACGATAATACTTATTCTGGTTACGCTCCTGTTTATAGTTTTCAAGCATTCTTTTAAATTCAGTGGCAAGAATCACACGTGGTTGTTTTAACTCTTCTTGGCGGACTAACTCTTCTTGCTGCAGTCGTTGTTGTCGTTCTAGTTCCTGTTGTTGCTCTCGGGCTCGTTGTCTGTCCTGCTCTTCATTTTGTTCTATTTCTTTAATTTTCTGATCAAGTACTGTTGCTTGCTCTTCGAGTTCCCTGATGGTAACGGTGTCTATTTTAGTGATTTGCAAAGACAGCTCAGAGACTTCAGCGGCTAATTTATCGCGCTCCTCGAAGTTGGAAGTTAATTTACTTTTGAGCTGTTCCAATGTTTTTGAGGTATTTGAGAGTGATTCTAGATAACGATTATCTTCGTTGTGAGCAAATTCTTGTGCTTCAATTTTTTGGGGAACAATAGTGGATAATTTTTTATAATCGGTACTTTTCCAAGTTAAAAAATAATGCGATGGATCCTCTCCTAAAATTTCCAGCATTAGGTTAAAACCGGTATTTGCAGGGTTTTTACGGCTAGGAAGACCTGATCCATTGGCAAGTCTTGCAAGTTCGCTAGAATCATAAGCGTTAAAACCTAAATTAAGGTGATTTTGCACGGCTTGCAAAAAATTTAATAATTTCTGTGTCTTATCCGGATGTGCTATTTCTTGATATTTCGTTACGGCCTCCTCGATAATATGAAATTGTCCCTGAAGATGTTTTAAAACATCTTCCTTATTTAGGGTATCGAGATGCTCTGAAGCGCTTGCCTGTATCTGTACGACTTCTAAAGTGTCAGGGATCGTTTTTGTTATGATAGTTTGATTATCTTTATTATATTTTTCAATCCGTATTTCAATCTCTGACTTTCTCTGTTGCAACCGGGCAATTTCTTCTTTTTGTGCAACGATTAGCTTTTGTTTCTCTTGATACTGGTGGACTAATTGGAGTTTCTCTATCATTTTGCGCTCACATCTAAATGATTAAAATATGGGCACGAATTATAAAACAAAATCATTGCATGGTCATTAAGTGAGCACTATATTTGTTTAAAATAAATGCAAAACAGCTTTAAATGAAATAAATGGCCAGTATAATCCCGGTTTCGTAGAGCAGACAAAGTGGAACCGCGAGCATGATTTGAGAGAAAACATCGGGGGGAGTCAGTAACATCCCTACAATAAAAGCGCCAACAATGACGTAAGGTCTGATTTTTTTTAGCGTCACTACCTCAATGAGGTTTAAACGCACTAAAACGAAACAAATTAACGGCACTTGAAAGCAAAATCCAAAGGTCATGAGCATTCGAGTTATAAAATCCAATGCGTAACTCATATCGGGCATGTAACGCACCCCTTTCGGCAGTGCATGGGCAAAAAAATGGAACATAAATGGCAGCACCAGATAAAAACAGAATAAAACTCCAGCAAGAAACAGCAAGAGGCTGAAGCTTAAGGCGATGCGCAGTGTAGTTTGTTCTCTTGGATACAGGCCGGGACTGATAAACCGCCAAAATTGAAATAAGGCAATGGGAGCACTCAGTAATAGTGCCGCATCCGCAGCCAGTTTCAACGGAGTAAATACTGGAGAGGTTACTTGGGTGGCAATTAAGCCTTCTTGTGCAGAAAGCGAGTGCAGTAGTGGGCTAACCAGCGCCTGGAACAAATCATTCGCCCAAAAAAAGAATATAAAAAATAATCCGCCAAAACAAATCAGGGTCTGTAATCCACGACGGCGCAGTTCTAAAAGATGATTGAGCATGAGTATTGTTTACGCCTAAGTTAGAATCATTACCTTATCACTCTCATCAAGGTGAAAGGAATCCCCTCATCCTGGTGTGGAATAGGGCCAAAGTGAGGGTTCATCGATCCCAATCAATGCCCTCAGCCATCCTTCGGAGACTTCCTTCCTGTATTCCGTCATCTTGAGTGCAACAAGGGATTTCAATGCTGTAGCTGCTTATCTCCATGAGGAGATCCCTGGCTCTGCCCGAGATGACGGGAAGAAGGCAATATTCCCTACCATGAGAAAGAGGTCGTTTTAAACTTCCGCAAGCTCTTTGCTTTTCACGCCAATTTTTTCAGGTCTTATTTCTCTTAAACGATTAAATTGATCAACAAAAACTACAGTTGGAACCAGGTTGGCACAGTCCTCTTCCAATACTTGGGTAAACGAGGCAATAATGATTAAATCCCCCGGAGTGACTAAATGTGCTGCTGCTCCATTAACGCAAATTTCAGTCGAGCCAGGTTTACCGGTAATCGCATAAGTCTCAAATCGAGTACCTGCAGTGATATTCCATACATTAACTGCCTCATAAGGCAATATGTTTGCCGCTTTAAGAAGCTCTGGTGAAATAGTAATGCTTCCCTCATAGTCCAAATCGGCTTCGGTGACACAAGCACGATGAATTTTGGATTTTAACATTTTTCTATAAGCCATAAAGATCCCAGCCTTGTTCATAGTGGGCGAATTTTACACCAAATTGTGAAGTTTAGGCTATACCCAAGTAACCCCAAAAGGCTCATTTTGGACGGCTTTATTGAGTTAATTTGGTCATCTAAGTTTCAGGCTTGGATTTTAAAGTCGATTGCGCGCTGGTCATGGAAAACCAGCATTCTACTTCGTTTGTTTTAGGCTACTTTTTATTGAGGATGCACGTTATAATTGGTTTTTTATTTATAGGATGAACTAAGGTGAGGCATAGCCCACGTAAGCGGTTTGGCCAGAATTTTCTACAAAACCGACACATTATTGATGATATTGTACGCGCAATCAATCCGCAAGAGGAAGATAATATACTGGAAATTGGTCCAGGCTTGGGTGCGTTGACTGAGCCATTGTTGCGTCGTTTAAATCATTTAACCGCTGTCGAAATTGATACGGATTTACAAAAATATCTGGCAGAGCTTCCTATTGCGCAGGGGAAATTACATTTGGTTGCTGCAGATGCGTTAACCCTAGACTACAGCCAATTTGGCGCTCAATTACGTGTGGTGGGTAATTTACCCTATAATATTTCAACTCCACTACTAATTCATTTGTTAGGTTTTGCTTCATACATAGAAGATATGCATTTTATGTTGCAAAAGGAAGTTGTAGACCGTATGGCAGCACAACCGGGCAGTAAGGCCTATGGCCGATTAACGGTGATGTTGCAGTATCATTGTGCGGTGGAACATTTGTTTGATGTACCCCCAGAAGCATTTGATCCACAACCCAAAGTCGATTCAGCGGTGGTCCGCCTTATACCCCATCGTGTTTCTCCTTTTGAACAAGTTGCTGTGGCGCAGCTGGAGCGATTGGTGGCGAGCGCTTTTGCCATGCGCCGAAAAACACTAAATAACAATTTAAAGGGAATTATAACGGTTGAGCAATTGAGTACTTTGGGCATTGATGGAAATAAAAGACCAGAACAGATTTCTATTCAGGAATATGTTCAACTAGCGAAATTTATTTCCAATTAGTGTAAAATTAATCATCATGGACCTAATTTTTCAATCTTGGAGTTATTAAATTATTATGGAGATGGCCTTGTTTCATCGTCAACGTCAGCGTAAAGGTTCCTTGTCCTCACAAGGTAAATCTTTAAAAGATTTAACACGCATTGTTAATGCAAACCTTATTTTGTCAGAAGATAAGAGGCAGACACTACTTAAGCGAATGAGAATGTTATCGGGTCTCGAAACGGCGCGATATGACAGTTTATGCGGCATCTTGATTACTAACCTCGTTCACTATTGTCAAAATTTACCTGAAACGACAAATAGTTATTATTCACAACAAGGTGGGCTTGTGGATCATGCGCTGAATCGCACGGAAGCGGCATTGAGCCTCTTTCAGGAGTTCATGGTACAGGAGCAGCCTGATCAACTCTCCGAAGAGCAAAAACTTTGGCAATATGCACTGTTTTCAGCAGCAATTCTGCAAGGGATAGGCAAGTTATTTGTTGATTATCGTGTGAGTTTTTATGATGCCAATGGACAATTTTTAAAAGAATGGAACCCTCTGCTTGAAAATATGACCAGTACAGGGGTTTATTACTTTTACGAATTTGAAAAAGAGCCCGAAATTGAATTTCGACGTCGCCTCAATTTATTGTTGGCAAGAACATTAATGCCTGCGAGTGGATTTGCCTGGTTAGCGTCTAATCCCGAAGTTCTTGCAGTGTGGCTTGCCTTATTAAATGAAGATGAACGTTCTGCCGGTACTTTAGGTGCCATCTTAATTCGAGCAGAAGCGATTGCTATCCAGCGTTATTTACTTGAATTTATGGTGAGAGGTACTGCTCATACTGGTGGTCGATACCGTGCAGGTACTTTCTCTGGTGGACAACCCGAAACCTTATTAGAAAAAGAACAGACCGTGGGTATGGAGTTTATCCAATGGATGATAAAAGCCTTAGATAGTGGCCGAATTATGGTTAACAAAGCCCCATTATTTATGGTTCCCGGCGGGATGTTGATGTGTGCAGAAATGTTTCAACTATTCGTTCGCGAACACCCTGAATATAAAAACTGGCAAGCGGTTCAAAATGGATTTTTATCTTTAGGCTTACATCATCGTGCTGCTGATGGTGGGGTTCTTAGCCGCTTTGAAACAAAAAATCAAATGGAAACGGGGGTTGTATTTTCTAAGTATGCTCTCGCTTTACCGCAATCCGTCAAGGTTGTGCAAATGAGTACAGGCAAAGTAGAGTCTATGTCTGCAACAGAATTGATTCATAAAGCACAATTCGGTAGTCAGTTTACTCAGCAACAAAGCACTGGTTTGACCCAATCATTGCAAAAATTAGACGCGGCAGGAAAATGGCAAGCCGTTGAAAATGAAGGACTTGGCCTTAAGCCGGGAGCCAAAAACGGTGTCTGATTATGCAATTGGGGATGTGCAGGGTTGTTATGAACCATTGCAACGGTTATTGGAGCACATTGATTTTGATGACAAAAGGGATCGGCTGTGGTTTGTTGGTGATTTAGTAAATCGTGGTCCTGAATCTTTGGCGGTGTTACGTTTCGTCAGCTCCCTACCGGTTACGCCCCGCGTGACTCTCGGCAATCATGATTTACACTTGTTAGCCTCCCTCTTTGGGGGTAGGCCATGGAAAGGGCACGATGATACCTTGCAGGAGGTAATGCATGCTGCTGATGGTGAAAGCCTAGGGCATTGGTTAAGAAAACAATCCATTTTATATTATTCGCCAGAGCTTGGGGTGATGATGTGTCATGCGGGTATTTGTCCTTTGTGGGACTTGCCGCAGGCCATGCAGCTTGCCAAGGAGCTCGAAGAACGCCTGGCCGGTGAATCTTATCGTGATTTTTTATCGAATATGTACGGAAACCAACCCGATATATGGTCAGATGAGCTCAAGGGGAGCGATAGACTGCGGGTGATTACTAATTATTTTACGCGTATGCGCTTTTGCGATGCACAAGGACGGCTCGAGCTGGGTTATAAAGGAACTATTGCTCAAGCACCCGCAAATCTTTATCCTTGGTATGAGGTACCGCATCGAAAAGAAATTGATGTAGATATCGTTTTTGGACATTGGGCTGCTTTAATGGGGAAATGTCCCAATCCCAAAATTCATGCAATAGATACAGGATGTCTTTGGGGTGGCCAATTAACTGCATTACGTTTGCAGGATATGCAACGATTCGCAGTCTGGAATAATAAATGATGTTACGAAACTCGTTGAGCTTCTTCTCTTCAGCCTTCTTTGCCATTATGTTAAGAGTGTTCTCTCTCGCTCGTGTGAGGGGGGTAGGCGAGAGGGTTGGCTGGCTAAAATCAATACCCTCACCTGCCTTAATGGGTACCTTCTCCCCATGGGGCGAAGGAAAATTCTTAAACTTAATGGCAATGGGGGCGACCCGTACGCCATGGGTGGCTGTTATCTCTTTGGTACTCTGCTCCCTCTTCGGATTTAATGTTTGGTCCATTCCAGTAAGTGACGATTTACAAGTAAAACAAGCAGAGGAACGATTACAAACAGCAATCAAAAATCCTGAATTTATGTTACACAACTGGATAGAGTTACCCACTTCACCAGCAGCCCGAAATAAAAAAGTTCATCAGCTGAGTCTAAGAGAGGCGATTTTATTGGCCTTACGCTACAATCCCAACATCCAAAATGCTGAGTTAGACCGTATCGTACAACGCTATCAATTACGTTTAGCGCACAATCAGTTTGAACTGCAATATGCTTTAGGTGCCTCTGGAGTACTGCAAAAAAGCAGGTTCAATGGTGTGGGTACGGATACGACCCATACGCTATTAGCCAGTCCCGAGTTCAATTTGAAAACGAAACTCGGCACAGAAGCCAATTTATCGATCAATAATAACGTCAATGAAAATAACAATTACAATCCGGTATTGAATTTTTCTTTAACCCAGCCTTTATTGCGTGGTTTTGGGAAATCGGTAAATGAAGCAGCGCTTTTAGATGCCGAGGACAATGAGTGGTTAAACAAATTAAACTTACAACAGTCAGTTGCGGATCAAGTCACACAAGTCATTGTGGCCTATCGAATGCTGATTTTGAGTGGTAATAATTTACAGAATCAACGATTGCAGTTAAAAGAAGCTAAAAAATCTTATGAAATTAATGAAAAAAAAATCAAGGCGGGTCAATTAGAACCAACAGGCAATATTCAGCAGTCCTACCAAATCGAATCGTTAAGTTTAATGGTAGAACAGGCTGAAAATGATTTTCAAACCGCTGCACAGGATCTTTTGCAGACTATAGGCCTTGATCCCGAAATGCATATCTCGGTTCCCAGCGATGTTGCTTTAGATAAACTCTCAGTTCCCAATTTACAGCAATCCATCGATCAGGCATTAAATCATAATACCATTTATTTAGCACAAAAAATGACATTGCGGGCTGATGAGCGAGCCTATAAGGTGGCTAAAAATCAACAATTATGGCAATTGGATGTGTCAGGAAACGTGCAAAGTGGCGTGGTGAATGATGTCACTGGCGTTAATGGTGGATTGAATGGTATTTACAATGGAAACAACATCACCGAAGCAGCGCGTTTGACCCTAACTGTTCCTTTACATGATATCGGTCGTCGCAGCCAACTGATAAACGCTAAAGTACGTTTGGAAAAAGACCGCTTAAATTTACTGGCTACTAAACGAGCATTAATAACGAATATAACCAATACCATTAACAATATAAGAAGTTTGGCAAAACGTTATCAATTAGCACTCAAACAAGTGAAATTGGCAGAGCAGTCTTATGCCTTGGAGAAGAAAAAACAGCAAGCGGGGATATCGAGTGCATTGGATGTGAATAACACACAGAATCAGCTGATCCAAGCACAGTCTGGATTAATTAATGCAAAGATGGCCTATCTCAATCAGATATCAAATCTGCAAAGGACTTTGGGAACAACGTTGGAGCATTGGCGCATAGAATTAAGGTATGGTGGATGAATAGGTTATACAAATCAAAATTAATCATTTTATTATTAAGTGGGCTTCTTCTATCCGCATGTGGTCATCACGAAAAGAAAAAAACGGTTGCATTACACCGCTATAAAGTTGAAGAACAAACCCTGCATAAGACCCTACATTTTACGGGAACGGTGCAACCGTTGCATGAAAATACCATTGCCAGTCCAATCGAAGCCGTGGTTGAAAGCATGAATTTTCATTATGGGCAATTGGTTAAAAAAGGCGATATGATTTTGACGCTTAATTCAACGGAGTTACAAAGACAATTTAACGAGACGTTAACGGAATATTTAAAAGCCAAAGACAGTTATACCATCGCAAAGGCTAAATTTGTTGGGACTCAGGACTTATGGGATTCAGGTCTATTATCCAAAAATAATTACATGAGTGAAAAATCAAATGTAGATACTGGCCGGGTTACTTTAATGCAATCCACACGAAAGCTGACTGAAATGTTGGAAAAATTAGATGAAAACAGTCCAAAAAATTTATCTGCTTTAAGTTTGGCTGATTTCGATAAGATAAAAACCATTTTGGCTGCGAATCACAATCTGATTCGTTTAAAAGCGTCTGGTGATGGAATACTCCTGTACCCACCGAAAGCCGGTGAGGATAAAAGTGCACGCGTTACTGTTGGCTCTACCGTAAAGTCAGGTCAAGTTATTGGTTTGATTGGTGATTTATCGGGAATCCGTATTGAAATTGATGTCCCTGAAATTGATATCACTCAAATTCAAACAGGCATGGATGCAATAGTAACTGGGGTTGCATTTGGTAAATATCAATTAAAAGGGCAACTGGTCGTAGTGAATGCGCAGGCATCCACGAACAATGGCTTACCTTTTTTTACTGCAGTAGTTGAGGTGAGAAACCTGACTGCTGAGCAGCAACGTTGGATCAAAGTGGGTATGAGCGCATCCATAGAAATTAGTGTTGATAATGGGAAACAACTTCTAGTACCGATTGCTGCAATAAAGCGGGAGAAAGGCCAAAGTGTAGTTCACGTGCAAACTAAGCCCAATGTTACAGAAAAGCGCGTGATTACGACCGGTGCCGCACAGGCGGATTTAGTGGTTGTTGAAAGCGGTTTAAAGGCCGGCGAAGTGGTGGTTTATGAGTGATGTCGTTATAAATTGCGAAGAGGGGCGCGTTCTGAAACACGTGAGTTCAGCATTAAAATCGCCAGAGGCCAGCACGCTTAAAAAAAATCAACAACCATTAATGAAGCTGTCTAATATTGTTAAAACCTATCATCTTGAAGGAATCAGCACCACGATTTTAAAAGAAGTATCGCTTACCGTAAATGAAGGAGATTTATTGGCGATTGTAGGTGCTTCCGGTTCTGGTAAATCGACGTTAATGAATATTATGGGACTTCTCGATAAGGCAGATGCGGGAACCTATTTATTAAAAAATCGTAATGTCGCTGCTTTATCCGATGATGAGTTAGCCGAGTTACGAAATCAAAACATTGGTTTTGTATTCCAACAATTCAATTTATTACCAAGATTTAGTGCCATGCAAAATGTGGCATTGCCGTTAATTTATCGAGGTGTGGGTGCTGCTGAAATTAAGGAAAGAGTGCTTGTGGCTCTTGAGCGGGTAGGTATGCAGCAGTATGCACAGCACCGGCCTACGCAATTATCCGGTGGACAACAGCAACGCGTCGCTATTGCGCGTGCTTTGGTAAGCGAGCCACAAGTGATTTTGGCAGATGAACCTACAGGGGCTCTTGATTCACGTACGGGTAATGAAGTAATGAATTTATTTTTAAGTTTGCATGCCCAGGGGCGTAGTATCATTATGATCACCCATGATGAGCAGATTGCCGCATTATGTCAGCGAAAAATCACACTGGTGGATGGTTTCGTGATCACGGAGACTGCATCATGAATTTTGCCGGACATTGTCAGCAAGCTTTAGTGAATTTGACCGCCGCTAAGTTACGCTCTTTTTTAGCAGTTTTAGGCATTTTAGTGGGTACTGCTGCGGTGGTTGCTTTAATTAGCTGTGGCCAACTTGCTACCGAAAAAGCGTTAGCGCAATTCAAGGCATTAGGTACCGATTTATTGGCAGTAGCTGTTTATCCTAAAACGACTGAAAAATCGGGAAGCATGGAATCCATCTCCGTAGCTCAATGGGAACAATTGCCAGAGCGAATTCCTTATATTGTCGAGATGGCCCCCTATAGTACGGCATATCAACCCCTGAGTTTTCAGGGCAAACAAATGCAAGGAGCTGTTATTGGCGCGAATGAACATTTGGCAAAAATCGTGCACATCAAATTAGCTGCCGGTCATTTTGTTTCTTTTGTTGAGTCCTATGAACATTACTGTGTTATTGGTGCAGGTTTAGCACGACAAATCCAGGAAATCAGTTTTGATGATCCCATTGGCAAACAATTACGCATCGGACAATCTTTGTACACAATTATCGGCGTGGCTGAGCCTTGGAAGGAAAATGGATTTTTTAATGAAGACATCAATCAGGCTGCTATTATTCCATTGGCTGGAATTAGTCTGGTGAGTAAAGATGCGAGAGTGAATAATGTGGTTCTGGAGTTGAAACCGGACAGCCCTATTGATGAGGTGATTGAAGAAATAAAACAAATTATTGGTTCCATTGCACCGAAACTAAGTGTTTTTTCACGCAGTGCCAAACAAATTATTGCCAGTATGGAAAACCAAGGACATATTTTTACTTTATTGCTTGCTGTAATTGGTGGAATTTCTCTTTTAGTAGGAGGAATTGGGGTAATGAATGTCATGTTGGTTTCAGTCAGTGAGCGAAAAAAAGAAATTGGTATTCGTAAGGCAGTTGGTGCTAAAAATAGCGAGATTCAGGCTTTATTTCTGGTGGAATCAGTGATGCTTTCTTTGCTGGGAGGGATTCTTGGTGTGATTTTGGGTTTAGTTTTTACACGTATTTTGGCCTATTTTAGTGATTGGAATTTTTCAATCTATCTTCTTCCCCCCCTAGCGGGTTTTTTGGTCTCGGCAGCCACTGGTATTTTCTTTGGCTTTTATCCCGCACGACGTGCTGCAAAATTGGAGCCCGTAGTTTCTTTACGGAGTGAGTAACCTGAATAGCTAATGAAGTTCAATCACCTTTCTATTGCATGGAATTTATAACTACCTTATGATGAAAAATTCATTTTATGGTTAAATGGACTTGCATATGTTAAACAAATCGATGGTTGTGATGGTCTTAACATCCAGCTTCTTTTCTTTTTCATTTGCTCATTCTGCGCCGCCACAAACAACATCTGCAAGTAATGTCCAAGTTCCTTCAAGTGATTTAACTGGAGTCATTCACGAGACTTTTAATAGTATTTTGCAACGCATGAGTGGTGAAAAAAAAGCGATTAATGAACCTCTGCAAGAACGGTTAAAACAGCGTTATGACTTGATTGATAACCCATCTAAAACGGTGAAGGGGCTGCGTCTATTTGAGAGGAAAGAGTCTCCTTACATGATGGCCGTTTGTTAACTATGGCCGATACGGTTGAGTTTTTTAACTTAATCGTGCAGTTACAGTTAACCCAAGATGAAAAAGCCGATTTAACGGCATTTATGGAAGCATTGTAATACTCACGGTATAATCGCTTGTCTTTGCGAGCCAGAGTGCTATAAGGCCTGAGTGAAGCGTACTGGAGTCTTGGTGGGTGATAGAAGGTCCCATGCGCTTCACTAGGCTGTAAATAAGGGAACAGGCTACGGTTTTAAGAGAAATGGTCTATCTTAAATATTAAGATGGCAGTCAGATAATCAAAAAGAATCAGGGGGAAGGGCTATGAAAAAGTGGGGACTTGCGATTATCGCCTGTGTTCTAGTACATCATGTTGCCTTTGCACAACAGAATTGGAACGATTGGGTTGCTGGTGTCAGAGCTGAAGCATTGCAACAAGGGGTTTCGCCAGCGACGTTTGATCAAGCTTTTGCCGGAATCCACGAGCCAAGCCATCAAATTAAAGGACTTTTGCGTTCGCAGCCAGAACATCGACTTACTTTTATTAAGTATCGCAATACTCGCGTTGATGCGTATCGAATTGCGATAGGACGTAAGGAATATAAGAGAAACCAGTCTGTATTGGAGGCAGTTGCGAAGCAATATGGGGTAAATCCATGCTTTATCGTGTCTTTTTGGGGAATGGAAACCAGCTATGGTACTTATATGGGGAATTTTCCTGTAGTGAAAGCCTTGGCGACCCTTGCCTATGACTCCAACAGAAAAGATTTTTTCCGTAAAGAGTTATTTATTGCCTTACGTATTTTGAATGAGGGCCATGTCAGCTTGGCTGATTTCAAAGGGGAATGGGCTGGAGCCTCAGGACAGCCGCAATTTTTACCCTCGAGTTGGGTTAAATACGCTGTTGATTATGATGGAGACGGTCGAAAAGATATTTGGAGGAGCAAACCCGATGTATTTGCGTCCATTGCAAATTACATGAAACAAAATGGATGGCAAACGGGGGAGCCATGGGCAGTCCAAGTCAAGTTGCCGCGTAAATTTGATATGGCCCTAGAAGGTAAAACCATTGTCAAACCAGTGAGCGAATGGAATGCGATGGGGGTGCGTACAGAAGATGGCAAACCCTTGCCCTATCAAAATTTGCAAGGCAGTATCGTTCAGCCATTGGGTGGCCCAACCTTCTTAACCTTCCCCAATTATAAGATGATTTTGCACTATAATAATTCTATCTATTATGCAGGGGCAGTGGGTTATTTAGCCGATAAAATTTGCCAAGGGCAACAAAGGTAAAGTCTATGGACACTTATTTAGATAAAACAGCCAGCTTAACTCCTTTAGCAAAAAGGGTAATTTGTGAAAAAGCCACAGAATATCCGCATACGGGTTCTTACAATTTTGTAATGACTAGCGGTACCTATTTGTGCAGACGCTGTGGTTTGGCCTTATTTCGTGGTTCAAGCCAATTCAGCTCTGGGTGTGGTTGGCCAAGTTTTGACGACAATATTGTCCATGCGGTACAACAGATTCCTGATCGCGATGGCAGACGTATGGAAATACTCTGCTCACGCTGTGATGCGCATTTAGGACATGTCTTTACTGGTGAATATTTTACCCAGAAGAATTTGCGTCATTGTGTTAATTCCGCTTCCATTGATTTTGTGGCAGACAGCAAGGTATTGGATACTGAAGAAGCCATCATGGCTGGTGGGTGTTTTTGGGGGGTTGATCATTTTTTAAAGCAAATACCCGGGGTTCTTCGTGTTGAGGTGGGCTATACCGGTGGGGTTACTTCAGAACCGAGCTATGAGCAAGTTTGCCAAGGCAATACAGGACATTATGAAGCGGTACGGGTTATCTACGATAAAGAGAAAACCGACTACCACCAGGTTTTAAAACGTTTTTTTGAAATACATGATCCGACGCAAAAAACAGGGCAAGGTCCTGATATAGGTCAGCAATATCAAAGCGCTGTATTCTATTACACTCAAGAACAATTGGAAGAAGCGGAAACTTTAATGCAAATGCTGCAAAAAAGAGGTTATCAGGTGGCTACTCGCCTTTTTCCAGTACAAACATTTTGGCCGGCAGAAGAATACCATCAGGATTATTATGCCAAACATCATAAAGCACCTTATTGTCATCAACCAGTAAATCGTTTTGGTTAAGATTTGGGGTTGTGGAGGGGTAGGACATGGAATTTACTTTTCGAATTGCGAAGAAGAAAGATCAAGAAGAAATCCTGGTTTTAGTAAAAAAATTGGCTGAACATGAGCGAAAGCAACCCGAAGAAGTTCAGTTGACTTTAGAGAAAATTGCGTCGCATGGTTTTGGACGAAATAGGTATTTTTATGTCTTATTGGCTGAATATAAGAAAAAACCTGCGGGCTATGCTTTATATTTTTTCACCTACTCGGCCTCGGCAGGCGCACCGATACTTTATATCGATGATCTGTTTGTCGATGAACTTTATCGGAGCTATGGCTTGGGTACATTGTTGTTGTCGCATCTTGCTCAATTGGCAATTGAGAAAGAATGTTGCCGGTTGGAAGGACATACCGTTACTTGGAATAAAAAAGGCATTGAATTCTTTGAGTTCATAGGAGCAAAACCACGGACGGATTTACTGCAGTTTCGTTTATCAGGAGAACCTTTAAAAAAATTGGCAGCACAAACATAGGGTGGTTTATTTTTTTAGTTTGACCATCACAATCCCTAAAATAGGAAATGCCAACAATTGGATTGCAATGGAGAAGATAACCAGTGCAGAAATGGAACTATCGTAGAGTACGCCCATGATGACGCTGCCGAAAAACCAAAACACACCAAAGCCAGTATTGAATACTCCATAAGCAGAACCCCGTTTTTCCTTAGGCACTATGCCCGCAACTATCGCACGCATCAGCGATTCATGCGCACATACGCCAATACTCCATAAAATAACCCCTGATAAGGCCAGACTGGAATTGCCAAAAAATACTAAAGGCGCAAAAAAACAAGATAAAAACGAAATAATCACCAGAATAATAAAACCATAACGATCATAAAGTGAGCCCAGCAATGGGGCGCTTACTATATTAAAGCCTTTTGCTATAGCATAAGAAATTGGAATCCACAGCGGAGATAAAATCCCGGTTTTCTGAAAGTGAAAAGCGATTAAAGGAAAATCGGCATAGCCTGCCGCAATAAGCGCGGCTCCTGATAAGTACAACCAAAAAACGGTGTTCCTATTCATGCCCGTCACTGCAAGTGTATCGTGATGTACCTCCAAATCTTGAGGACGTGGATAGAGCCATCGTGCGAGCCATAAAGTACCTAAGGCACATAATGCGGGAATTAAAAGTAAGGCAAAGCAGTAGCGATATTCTAATTTTAAATAAAGAGCTAGAGCAAGAATCAAAGGGCCTAACATCGCACCAGTTTGATCCAATGCTTCATGTAAGCCAAATGCCCATCCCAGTCCTTTTTGCTGTCCAGCATGGGCGAGCATAGCATCACGAGCCGGTGTACGAATCCCTTTACCGATGCGTTCGGTGATAATGAGAACAGCGGCAAACCACCATTGATCGGCGAGTGCTAACAAAGGAACCGCTAATAAATTACAGGTGTAACCTAGAATGGTAATGGTCCAATACTTGTGCGTGCGATCGGTAAGGTAGCCTGAAACCATGCGCAGCACATAACCTAATAACTCTCCAAAGCCTGAGACAAATCCAACAGCAGCTGCATTCGCCCCTAATAGTGCCAAGTAGGGTCCGGTGATACTGCGTGATCCCTCATAAGTCATATCAGCAAAAAGGCTAACAATCCCCGTAAGGATAATGAATTTAAGTGCAGTGTTTTTGGATAAATCTTTTTGCAGGCCCATGAGTTCGTCTTTTCGAGATAGGTTTCATTATTTATAGCCTGGGTGAAGGTGTAGTCCAACCAACCACCCTTAGCATCCCTAAATCTATTATAGGCATCCTTACGAGTATTGATACAGAGGTTCAAACCCTTATAAAGCCAAAATATTCATTTTTTTGAGAACTAAAGCACTTATCTCAAAGCATTGAGTTATAGGAGGATGTAAATGATAAAAATAGTGTAAAACCTGAACTCAGAGTTTGAAAATGCCACCTCGGGCTCTATACTTTGAATTAGGTAATTTGTTATTTACCCAAGATGTTTTCATTTGTTGCAGAGGTTCATCATGTTGTATTCAAAATTTTCCAAGGCATGTTTAGGAACGACTCTTTCATTCGCACTGGTTATGCCTTGTTATGCACTTACTGTCACAACAGCAGCGCAAGCAAAGGCATTCGCTGTTGCCCCGACCATATCCCGTCCTAATTCTTCAGCAGTGACTAGTGCTGCAATGGCACGCTATAAGATGGCTGGATTTAACACCATTGTTACGGGAAAAGGAGCTGGCAGTACCAATCTGACTACCCTACGTAGGGTTTCCACCGCGAAGACAGCCGCTCCGGCTGCTGCCGTCCCAGCTGCTACCGCCCCAGCTGTAAACAAGACTACACGAGGGGTATTTTTAGGCTTTAAAAAACGTTAATTCCATTTTGATGACAATCCGAATCGCGCATCATATTCCCTCTTATTGGAATCGATAAGAGGGAATGTTTTTTAGCGGTTTAGCGCATCGATTTCTCGTTAACCTAATCCCCGAGCACTGTTTTTGACTTTGAAGGACAATGCTCAGGCGTAGTCTGAGTTTAAATACTAAAAATAGTGTAAATATAGACCAATTGCATGGAAATGTAGTTGCTCATGACTATACTTTTTATAGGTGATTTGTTTCAACAATTACCTGATGTTTTCATTTTTTGCAGGGGTATCAAACATCATGTTGTATTCTAAATTGTTCAAAGCATGCTTTGGAAGTCTGTTTTCTTTTGCTCTCATTTTACCAAGTTATTCTGTTCATGCCGCAACCACGGCTGCGTCTTCTGCTATAGCAACAACAACAGCTTCAGCTACTGCAGTAGCACCCGCAAAAGTGAGCAGTGTCGGTTCTGCTGCGACAGCAACTGGGGTCAGTGGTGTGGGTGCTGCAACAAGTACCTCAACTGGATTGGCTAATGTGGGTTCTGCAACCTCTTCATCGACAGGGGTGACCAGCGTAGGTTCTGCAACAGCAACCTCATCCGGTGTAACTCAAGTGGGCTCAGGAGGGACGACAGCTACGCCGGTTACTAGCGTCAATACAGGTCCGGCTAAGGCAGCATCTGTGGCTCCCGTAACTAAAGTAGGTACTCCAGCTACAGTAAAAACAATGAGTGTAGCTAATCCTGCAGCAATGCAACGCTACGGGTTTGTGGGATTCCGCGGGATTGTTGGTGGTGGAGGTACCGCTGTTGGTGGAAAAGTCACTGTATTGCATAAAGCAGCTGTAGGAAAGACTGCTCCTGCTGCATTGACCGCTCCCGCAAAGGCTGTAGTTCCTTCAACAGCTGTAGGTAAAACAGGCGTATTTCGAACTGGTATTTTTGGTTTTAAAAAACGCTAATTTCAGACTTGCCGTACGGAGATTTATAGCATTCCTTCTTATTTTCACTGATCGGAAGGAATGCTGTCATTCGTGTTAACCAAAGCCCCATTTGACGTATCGACGTGCACTTCAATCAGAGTTTTACTACAAATTTGTCGCGGCTAAGAGGTAGAAAGTCAGTTAGGTTACCTGGCTTGCTTTAGCAGTGCTCCTGAATTTAGGACGATTGTTCCTTTTTATATTGCTCATCTGCTTCTTTAGCCTTACGTTGATTTTCTTCTAATTGAACTGCATGAAGTTGCTGTTGCCACAAAGTGGCCGCTTGTACTTTAAGTTGATTAAATTTTCTGAGTAATAAGCCTAAATGGGTTGCCAGCATCGGAAGCTTTTTCGGGCCAAAGACAATGAGGGCAACAATCAAAATGACAAGAAGTTCACCACTGCTCATGAGGATTTATTATCCTCCTTTGACGACTCCTGTGTTTGTTCTTCATTCAACGCTTTGCGAAAATTTCGAATTGCTTCACCGAGATCGGTACCTATGGTTTTTAATTTAGAAGTGCCAAAAAGAGCAACGATAATGACTAGAATTAATAATAAAGAAAGAGGGCTGATGCCACTTAATCCCATGTTAGTTCCTCGCGTTACGGTTAATGAGTACAAACAGACCCGTTAAAATGGCTCCAGTTAGAGCAAGAGGAGCAAGCTGCTTGTGGTGGATAAGATGCAAATAGTCGAGCAGGCTAACTAAAAGGAAAGAAAATCCTGCACCGATTGCCATGCTATTCCATTGTACTGCGGGCTTTTCATTTTCTGGCTGCGCGTTGGCGCGCTCTTTGTTTATTATTAGTTCTTCTTTTTTAAGCTCTAGAAAATCAAAGAGCAGTTTTGGCATATTCGGTAATTGTTCTGCGAAAAAGGGAAGATTATGCTTTAATTGAGTGAGGAATGCTTTGGGTCCTATTTGGTCTCTCACCCATTTTTCAAGAAAAGGCTTCGCCGTGGTCCACAAATCTAAATCCGGATAGAGTTGACGTCCAAGTCCTTCTACGGCCAGTAATGTTTTTTGTAATAAAACCAGTTGGGGTTGTACTTCCATTTGGAAACGCCTTGCAACCTGAAAAAGGCGTAACACGACTTGTGCAAATGAAATGTCTTTTAAAGGCCGTTCAAAAATCGGTTCGCATACAGTACGAATCCCACTTTCGAATTCTTCAACACGCGTAGTACGAGCGACCCAACCTGATTCAACATGCAGTTCGGCCACCCGTCGGTAGTCTCGATTGAAAAACGCGAGGAGATTTTCAGCTAAATAGCGCTTGTCATTGTCATTCAAGGTCCCCATGATGCCGAAGTCAATGCAGATATATTGGGGGTCTTTGGGATTTTTGTAGGAGACAAAAATATTTCCTGGATGCATGTCTGCATGAAAAAAACAGTCACGGAATACCTGAGTAAAGAAAATTTCTACGCCACGTTCAGCGAGTTTCTTTATATCTATTCCATGTGCCTGTAAACTATTAATATCTGAAACGGGGATACCATGGATTCGCTCCAGTACCATCACATTGGTACGAGAATAATCCCAAAAGATTTCAGGGATGTATAAAATCGGAGAATTCTCGAAGTTTCTTCTTAATTGAGCTGCATTCGCAGCCTCTCTTAATAAATCCAGTTCATCGAGTAAGGTATGTTCAAACTCTGTCACAATTTCCTTAGGCTTTAAACGTCTCATTTCAGGCCAATAGCGATCCGCCCATTTGGCGATGGTGTGCATAATGCTTAAGTCTTGCTCAATAACGCGTCGCATATTAGGCCGTAGTACTTTGACAATGACGTCTTCACCTGTTTTTAAAGTTGCTGCATGGACTTGCGCCATTGAAGCGGATGCCAAGGGTATGGAATCAAATTCAGCAAAGACTTCGTAGGGGGACAAGCCATAGGCTTTCTCAATGATGGCCATTGCTTGCTCGCTGGGAAAAGGAGGTACTTTATCCTGTAGTTTGCTGAGTTCAAGGGCGATATCTGGAGGTAAAATATCGGGCCGGGTAGAGAGTGCTTGGCCAAATTTAATGAAAATAGGCCCAAGCTCCTCCAAAGACTTACGAAGTGCTGCGCCGTGGGTTAAATGCTCCTTGCGAAACCAATTCCAAGGATTTAAATAAACAATGAAGCGCAGGGGTGCAAACAATCTTAATGACACCACTACATTATCCAGCCCGTTTTTAGCCAGAATATAGTTAATGTGAATAAGACGAATGAGCTTTTTAATTGATTTCATAGCGGCTTATTAGTTGATTGACATGTGCCTGAAGGCGCTCAACGCTTAAAGATAACTCATCGACCTCAGCAAAAAAATCTTCCAATTCATATTTAGTGGGAATCACGCGTAACTCTTCTTGAACATATTCGGACACATTGTGTCGCATGGATTCCTCAATTTTCTTTTTTAGGGAGATTCCTTTACGTACAAAAGCACCAATTTGATGTGCCACCACATCTCCGGTAAAGTGAGCCAGGTGTCCTTCCCAATCAATATCCATCTCATCAAATAGCTTTTTTACTTGTTGCCCTAATTCGGTATCTCCAGTCATACGAATTTTATCGTTAAACAACGATCGTGCTTTCGATGCAGGTAATAAACTTAGGCGAATTAAACCCAAAGGATTACTGTGAATGATGGTGTCTGCTTCTTTGTCATAACAGTCAAGCAAGATGATTTCACCGTCTTTAAAAAGTATAAAAAAATTAACATTTAAAGGGCTTATTATCATCTCAAGAGTTTTGTTATCAAGCGCTTTTAGCTTGACTGGCATCTGTTCATCCAATTTGGCTGCTTTATTAATGGCCATTTGGAGAGCCTTTAAGGAGTATTTTTTTAACATAATGCACTCAATATTTATAGGCAATGTGCAAAGCCACTATGCCGCCGCTGAGATTGTCATAGTGGCAGTCTTCAAATCCTGCATGTTCAATCATTTCTTTAAGTCTGATTTGATTGGGGTGCATGCGTATCGATTCAGCAAGGTATTGATAACTGGATTTGTCCTTCGCAATAAATTCTCCTATTTTAGGTAAAATATTAAACGAATACCAGTCATAAATCGGTTTTAATCCGGGAAAGGTGGGCGTTGAAAACTCAAGAATCATGATTTTCCCGCCGGGTTTGCATACACGATACATCGAGCGAAGAGCTGCTTCTTTATCGGTGACGTTTCTCAAGCCAAAACCCATGGTAATACAATGAAAGCTATTATCAGCAAAAGGCAGGCATTGGGCATTACCTTGTACATAATCAATATTTTTATATAAGCCTTCGTCTAATAAACGATTTCTTCCTACATGCAGCATGGCCGAATTAATATCTGCAAGAACAACACGACCTGAATCACCAACCTTTTTACATAATAATCGCGTTAAATCGCCACTACCTCCGGCCAAGTCTAAGACAGACTGTCCGGGTTGTACTTGGCTTAAGGCTACAGTATAGCGCTTCCAAAGATGATGGATGCCTAAAGACATTAAGTCATTCATCACATCATAGTTTTTGGCTACGGAATGGAAAACCTCAGCGACCTTCTGTTCTTTTTCATCCCAACCGACAGTCGAGTAACCAAAATGAGTTTTTTTTTCTTGATCAGCCATATGGAGAACACAGATTTGTTATTTAATGCTCCATATTAACCGATTTTGCAGAGGATACCCAGTCTTATATGATCCACGTCTTCCTGAGGTAATTTGCGCGAGCGCGGGAGTTTTTTTTATTCAATTGTTTTATTTTTAACATAATCTAGATACTATTTCGCCAAATTTCATTTTTTAAATCAAAACAAGGGGCAGGTAAAATTTATGAAAGCAATTATTGAGCTTACTTCCATGAATGACAAAGAGGGTACTTCAACCATTAGTGCTGTTCAAAGACGAGTCAATCAGCTTTTGGATTTTAATGACGGCGGGTTTAAGTTAGGCGAATCAACCAGTCGCGATAGCGCGGATGGGGCATTAACTGATTTAAGAACCCTGCCTTTACCTACCTTAGACCCTAAGACATCAGAAATAAGAAGACGTTTAACCTTGTTACAACTTAAATACAATTTAATTCACTTTGAAGAAAAAGTTAACGAGGGGAGACAATCTACATTTATTATTACCAAAGTTGCTTATCCTGAATTTCTTAATGTAACTCAAGGTAATTTTCAATTCCCTACAGAAAATATGCGTTTTCCTGAAGTCAATTCAGTCATCATCAGAAGTGGATTACATGATATCCGTTGTCACTACATTCAAGTGCAAAAGGGTACTCAAATTTTTTATCCCATTCATGATTTGCAAATACTCGAAGAGCCCGATCATCAAGAGCCTGTTAACAGGGTGGTAAACTGTGTAAGAAGTAATCATGGTGATGACTTTTCTATCATGGACTACGTAGCTTCTCAAGGCCAAAAAGATTTTTATGAAATTAAGAGTATGCTAAATAAATTTTGCGATTTGGACACGAATGACGGATTTTCCCTATATTTTCAGTCCAGTAGTCCTGAATTTCCAATCGACCTTAGAATTTTTCTCGATAAAGAAGATACAAAAGGAAAAAATGCTCTATTAAGGCTCTCAGGCTTTGTGCAATTCGGAGGCCGATTAATTTATGAAGTAAAGTCCACTGAAGATTCGAATCAAATAGCGATCATTATAAAGGCGGTTAATAAAGCGCATTTAGAAAAATATTTCACCAATAAGGGACAAGTTCATCTAGAGGGACAGCAATTGGGACAAGCCCTTACTCTAATTAAAGAGCATTTTCCAAATGATAAACACATTCGTGATCTAGTTGTGGTTAGCGGTGAAGGCAGTTATTCAAGACCTTTTCCACACATACGCACCTCCAAGTTTTGGTCTTTAAGTCAGATTGCCCCGGATACAATTCGGGTGCTGGCACTTCTAGATGAATTGGATTGTATTGATTTTGATGTAAGACCAGAAAATCGATTTACGGTGGAAAAACGCAATAATGCACAGTACATTCAAGCAAGCAAGGTTCCTGTTAACTTCCAAAATGATAACTTTCAGCTGATTGTCGTACCCAAAAATCTAAGTCTTTTACAAGAAAAATTGCAGACTATGGTGTCTAATTTTTCATTTGAGAATTAGGGACCAAAAGAGAACATCTATGTCGAAAAACTATTAAAATCTACCGGCTCTCCTCAGTTGTTATCAGCCAGCGCAGCTTGGAGAGCTTCATGTAAACATCCAATTGTAAAGAAAATTAATATCAATAAATAATATATTTTTATTGTAAAACAATAAATATTTGTTATTATTTGATCTGTTTTGATTAATGGGTATTTATCATGAAAAAAATAAAAAACACCAGCCATATTCTGTATCTGCTCTTTCGTAGTCTTTGCTGGCTTATCCCACTCACGACCACCTGCTTAATCTTATTTAAATTCGATTGGATGTGTCGTATTGGGGCCTGGTCTTCCTTAATTTCTGCAGAAAAAATCTATGATCCTTCGCATTTTTCTTGGTTGCATCGGAGTGTCTTGTTAGCGATTGAGTGGATGCCGCTGACAATTACGGTCTTAATCTGCCATAAGCTGGCTAAATTGTTCAGGCTTTTTGAAAAAGGCTATTTGTTTGAAGAAGAAAATATCAAATTAATTAAACAGGTAAGTATTTATATGATTTTAGGTGAATTGGTGCAGTTATTTTATCAACCCTTAATGACAGCGGCTCTCACCTTTAATAATCCTAAAGGAGAACGTATCGCCAGTATTACCTTAAATTCAGCAAACTTATCCACCTTAATTACCGCATTCATCATTTTGGTTGCTTCCTGGATTATTCAAGAAGCACATCAGCTAAAATCTGAAACCCAATTAACAATATAAGGAATGTGCTCGTGTCTATTATTGTTAATCTGGATGTGATGATGGCAAAACGCAAATGCAGGCTGAAGGAGTTGGCGGAGGCAATAGGAATTACTGAAGCGAATTTGTCTATTTTAAAAAATGGCAAAGCTAAAGCGATACGCTTAGCAACATTGGAAGCAATTTGTGCTTACCTAAATTGCCAGCCTGGAGATATTCTTGAGTATCAGGTGGAACAACAAGATGATTTAGCAGTCTCTGGTGATGAGTCCCCTCTCCCGTTTGCGGGAGAGGGTTAGGGAGAGGGTTCATTTGTTACAATCAAACCTCATCAGTGCCACCGTTGAACCTTTTTTAATACCGTTCTTTACCCCGAGAGATCTTCGTAGTCCCACTCGGGATAAGGGGTGCAGAGAGAACTAATTCAAAGGTCCGCTAACGCGTGTAAGTAATGCGTTTCATCGGGGGGGAGATTATTTTTTTGTGAAAGCCATAAGCATTCGGCCAATTGTTCCATCATCAAATGCTCAACGACCAAAGAATCATTATATTTTTTGACTAAATTCTTATAGATAAGGTGAATACCGCTTGGGCGATCGGTAGCTATTTGCTCCCTAATTGCCAGATGAAGTCCCATGTGCAGAAATGGATTGGGCTCTCCTGATTCAGGAAAATAAGATTGTTGTTGAAATTTATCTTGATTCTCTAACATCTTGTGATATTCAGGATGGGCTAATATCACTTGGACAATCTCATTTTCTAAAGGGGACAACAATTTTTTATGTTGGTATTTTTCCCAACTGGAAAAAAATAGTTGCCTTGTCTCTTGGATGGTATCGCCGTAAAACATGTATTGCTCATATTTTATGAAAGCTTGAGTTTAACGGAACTGAGTTAGAACAACAATAGAACTCTTTGCAAACCTTACGCAAGAGTTAATTACTTTGCGGATGCGAGCACGAATTTGCCTACCCTGCAGACCAGAATCGTCGCTCAGAGAGGTGCATGACTAAAGAACTGTTGATTGACCTACCTGACTGGTGCTTCAAGCGCTCTGTTGACATGAATAAATGGTTATGAGATATTCACGCTGCGAGGTTGGACTTGCTATGTGTCATTCCACTGGGTCAATTGGCGACACACTGATTGGCCCTTTCTACGAAATCGATTTTCCAATCATCTCTGAAATTAAGCCCAAACAATCGGTACCGAGCTTAATCCCTATCAAGGCCATTAATACACCACTCAGTAACTCAATTCCTTTCCACACATGGGCTTTAGTTAAAACGTCAGAAAAATATCGCGCGGTAAATGTTAATGAACTGAACCAAAGAAAGCTTGAGGTGAGGACGCCAAATAAAAAAATATGTTCTTGATTGGGATACCCGCTGCTGCCGCCACCGATAATGACCAGTGAATCAATAATAGCATGGGGGTTTAGTATGCTAAATCCTAAAGCCAGGAGAATAATTTGGGTCTTGGTGCGTGGTTGATAGGTATTCTCTGTATTTTTTGCTGATTTTGAAAATGCATTCGCTAATGCTTTTGCGGAATAAAAAAGGAGAAATAAAGTACCTAACAGCATCATCCAAATTTGTAGAACAGGACGAACAAGTAACAATTGATGCAAGCCCGCAATACTAGAACAAATTAAGATGAGATCACAGATAAAACAGATGACAGCGGAAAGTACCGCATGATTCTTTTGTGCGCCTTGTTTAATCAAAAAGACGTTTTGCGGCCCGAGGGCAATAATTAAAGATAGGCCTAAAAGCAAACCATCAAGATAAACAAACATAATCACAATAGAAAAATAATCAAAGATAGCAATTATAACATTGCAACTTATGCGTTGTGGAGTATAAAATGCGTCGATTACTCTATCTCCGCAAGAGAAGCGTACAAAATAAGAACAAATAGGAGGGGGCGTGGGCTCTTTGTTACTAAGAAAGCTAATTGTCACTGCAACTTTGGCCGTACTTGGCATGGCGGGGCAATTATTACATGCAGAAAATGCTGCACCGGCTCAACAGAAATTACAAATTCATGATGGATATTATCCTGTTTATCCACCTACGGCTCCAGCTACTGGCGAGCAACAAAGTCTAATTGAGCGCGGGGAGTATTTATCAAAGATAGGTGATTGTATTTCCTGTCATACCAATGTAAAAGCAGGGACACCTGCCTATGCCGGTGGATTGCCTATAGAAACTCCATTCGGGACTTTTTATAGCCCTAATATCACTCCAGATAAAGAAACTGGGATTGGTAACTGGACAGAGAAAGACTTTATTCGCGCCCTCAAAGAAGGTCGGGATCCTCAAGGGAGAAACTACTTCCCTGTATTCCCTTATATTTATTTTTCTAAAATAACGGATGAGGATGCGCGTGCTCTGTATGCCTATTTTATGAGCTTGCCTCCAGTTAATTTACCGAACAAATCATTACCTTTCCCATTTAATGTTCCGGGATCTCGGTTTACGCTGTGGGGATGGAACTTGCTATTCTTCTTCCCTGAAGGTCATGGCTTTCAATATGAAAAAGGCCGCTCTCCTGAATGGAATCGTGGAAAATATATTGTAGATGGCCTAGGACATTGCAGTATGTGCCATACCCCTTTAAATCCATTTGGCGCACCGAAGAACAGATATTATTTGACCGGTGGATTTATCAATGGCTATTGGGCACCCAATATCACCAAGTATGGATTAGAGACTGCAACTCATGAACAAGTTACCGATGTGTTCAAGTACAATAAGTTGATAAATAATGCTGGTCCAGTAGCTGGACCTATGGCAGAAGTAAATCATAATAGTTTGATGTACTTAACTGATGCAGATAGGATGGCTATTGCTACCTATCTGAAAACGGTAACCAGTGAAGAGCCTTTAGGTCTACCACCTTCTCATGAACCTCCTTCGCTCGATCGTGGAAAACAGGTTTATTACACGGCCTGTGTTATTTGTCACCAAGATGGTGTAATGGGTGCACCTTTAATTGGTAACGCAGCAGGTTGGTATGCGCGATTAAAAACAAGTGGATTAACAGGGCTGTATCACCATGCCATCAATGGTTTTAACTCAATGCCGTACAAAGGGGCCTGTGTCACTTGTTCTGATAACGACATCATTTCAGCGGTTGACTACCTACTGAATGAGTCATTAACTCGTACGGAGTTAGAAAATCTCAAGTCAGGTGGTGCAGAAAAATATCCTGCAAGTGGAGAAGCCGTTTATAACGAAAATTGTGCGGCTTGCCATAATGAAGGAAAAAATGGTGCGCCTAAAATTGGTGATAAAGAGGCATGGAAACCCCTGATCGCAAAAAATATGGATGTGTTGATAGAAAATACTGTCAATGGCAAAGGCCATCCAAAAAACGGCGGCTGTAAGCAATGCACTACCAATGAAGTAATTGAGGCAATTAAGTATATGGTTAGTAAATCTAAAACCGAAGGAAACTACTCATTGTGGTAGTGTAGTACTGATTGCACTATCCCCCACGCAAGTGGGGGATTAATTGAAATGTATAAAAACTAAATTGAAGCTAGGTAGCCTAGCTTATTGACAAGACGAGGAACGGGGATGTTAAACAGGTTAAAGATCTGTAGATTATTAACAATGCTTGGTGCCTGGGTTGCCAGCCAACCCATATTCGCAGCTGCGGATTTCTGGCAGGTAAATATGCATGAAGGGGTAACGCCTGTCAGTAGGGACGTGTACTACTTACATATGGTCTGTATGGCAGTTTGTGCCGTCATCGGGGTTGTGGTATTCGGCGTGATGATCTATTCCATGATCCACCATAGGAAATCTAAAGGATATAAGGCCGCATCATTTCATGATAACCCCCGATTAGAAATTGTCTGGTCAATTATTCCTTTCTTAATTCTTGTTGGACTTGCGATTCCAGCCACTCGTGTGTTAATCCGTATGGACGATACAAGACAATCAGAAATAACGGTAAAAATAGTGGGTTACCAATGGCGATGGCAGTATGAGTATCTTGATCAAGGAATAAGTTTTTTTAGTACCTTATCGACGCCTTTTGCACAAATTCAAAACAAAGAAAAAAAGAGCGAGTGGTATTTATTAGAAGTAGACAAACCCATGGTTTTGCCAGTGAATAAAAAAATTCGCTTTTTAGTTACTTCAAATGATGTCGTTCATTCATGGTGGGTTCCTGAACTAGGCATTAAACGCGATGCGATACCCGGGTTCATGTACGAAGCATGGGCAACAATACAAAAACCAGGAACATACAGAGGCCAATGTGCTGAACTCTGCGGTGTCAACCATGGGTTTATGCCTATCGTTGTTGAAGCGGTAAGCCAGGAGGATTTTGATAAATGGGTTGCTGCTCAAACAAAATCACAAGACCAGTACAACAAAGAAGAAGCAACTGCAGCAGCACAAAAAGCAATGACCCGAGATGATTTACTCACTCTTGGAAAGCAAAAATACGAACAGTTTTGTTCTCCATGCCATAGACCTGATGGCAGGGGTATTCCACCGATGTATCCTGCACTTAGAGGCAGCTCTATAGCAATAGGCGGTCCTATTTCACGACATATAGATACAATCCTTAACGGTGTTCCTGGTTCAGCGATGCAGCCATATAAAGATCAACTGAACGATGAGGAAATTGCTGCTATTGTGACGTATGAGCGAAATGCCTGGGAGAATAACACTAATGATGTTGTTCAAGCTGCAGAAGTTGCGGCACAACGTCAAAAAGCTAATCAACAACCAACCATGGTTAATAAAGTTCAAGCTGGAGGTCTGCAATGAGTAGTTATACATTAGCACACGATGAAAAACATGACGATCATGGTCCTGAACAAGGCAAGGGCGTCTTAGGATTTATAAAACGCTGGTTGTTTACTACAAACCACAAAGACATTGGTACGCTGTACTTGTGGCTTGCAATGATAAGCTTCTTTATAGCTGGCGGCATGGCGTTGCTTATTCGTGCAGAATTATTCCAGCCAGGCCATCGCTTTGTTGACCCTAATTTCTTTAACCAAATGACAACACTTCATGGGTTAATCATGTTATTTGGGGTGGTCATGCCCGCCTTTACTGGAATGGCGAACTGGCAAATCCCAATGATGATCGGTGCTCCAGATATGGCTTTGCCCCGTTTAAATAACTGGAGTTTCTGGATTTTACCTTTTGCGTTTACCTTATTGCTGTCCACAACGTTTCACGCTGGAGGCGGTCCTAACTTTGGGTGGACGATGTATGCACCTCTATCTACCAAATACGCCCCACCAAGTACCGATTTTATGATTTTTTCAATCCATATGATGGGTATTTCGTCCATTATGGGTTCTATAAATATTATTGCGACCATACTCAATTTACGGGCACCAGGCATGACTTTGATGAAAATGCCGATGTTCGTATGGACTTGGTTAATCACTGCCTTTTTATTGATTGCAATTATGCCTGTTTTGGCTGGCGCGGTAACGATGATGTTAGCGGACCGTCATTTTGGTACCAGCTTCTTTAATGCAGCAGGTGGTGGTGATCCCATACTGTTCCAACACGTATTTTGGTTTTTTGGACATCCCGAAGTATATGTTCTTGTATTACCCGCTTTTGGGGTTATATCCGAAGTAATTCCTACCTTTAGCCGTAAGCCATTGTTCGGCTATTATTTTATGGTGTATGCGACTGTCAGTATTGCTATCTTGTCATTTATTGTTTGGGCGCACCATATGTTCACATCCGGGATACCCTTGGGTGCGGAATTATTCTTCATGTACACCACGATGCTTATTGCGGTACCCACAGGGATTAAAGTATTTAACTGGGTCAGTACGATGTTCAGAGGTTCCATGACCTTTGAAACCCCAATGTTGTTTGCGTTAGCGTTCGTCTTTTTATTTACTATAGGCGGATTTACTGGTCTGATGTTGGCATTGGTACCTGCAGACTTCCAGTATCAAGATAGTTATTTCGTGGTAGCACATTTCCATTATGTCCTGGTTCCGGGTGTAATTTTTGCCTTATTTTCTGCTACTTACTATTGGTTGCCCAAATGGACTGGCCACATGTACAACGAATGCATAGGCAAATGGCATTTCTGGTTATCTGTTATTTCAGTGAATGTAGCATTTTTCCCCATGCACTTCTTAGGACTGGCTGGTATGCCACGAAGGATCCCCGACTATGCGTTACAGTTCACCAATTTTAATATGATCTCTTCAATTGGAGCATTTATCTTTGGTTTTACCCAACTGCTCTTTTTATATAATGTGATTGCTACTGTGAGAAAGAAAGGTACTAAAAAAGACATTGCAGCTGGCAGGGCGTGGGAGGGTGCATATGGTTTAGAGTGGACCTTGCCTTCTCCACCCCCGTATCACACGTTTACAACTCCACCGAAGTTGGATTTATAGGTTCGCTGTATGAAAAAACAAAAAGGCCATCAAAAGTTAATTTTAATTTTATCCGGCCTTGTGCTAGGTATGTTTGCCTTTGGCTTTGCATTAGTACCCATTTACAACAGTTTATGTAAGTCACTGGGTATTAATGGTAAAACAAATCCCGAGGCAGTCGCTTATGATATAACTAAAGCTAAAATTGATAAAAAAAGAGAAATAACGGTTGAGTTTGTCGCTACCAACAATAGTGGTGTCCCTTGGGCATTTTATCCCAAAACTCGAAAGATTAAGGTACATCCTGGCGAAATAGCCAAACTTGCCTTTTATGCAGAAAATAAAACGGACCATCAGATGACCGTTCAAGCGATACCGAGCGTTACCCCTGGCATTGCTGCGAAATATCTGAAAAAAACAGAATGTTTTTGCTTTACTCGGCAAACGTTAAATGGACATGAGGCTATGGATATGCCTTTACTATTTCATTTAGATGCTGATTTACCCGAAAAAGTGAATACGGTTACATTGTCTTATACTTTATTCGATGTAACCGATAAGGCTTAATGCACTTTGGGTTGTGTGAGGTCTGATACAGTTCATGCGATTTAATCACACCATCTATTGAGAGCGCATTTAGAACAGATTATTGATACAGGAGATAAAAATATAATGGGAGCACATGGTACTTATTATGTCCCTAAGCCAAGCCATTGGCCTTTGGTTGCATCATGTGGGCTGACTACTCTGCTTGTAGGTGCGGCATCTTGGCTTCATCACGATTGGTATGGCCCTTACATATTCAGTATTGGCATGGGAATTATGATTTTTATGCTATTTGGTTGGTTTGGCCAAGTAATCTATGAGAACTCAAAAGGCGTCTATGATCAACAGGTTGATCGCTCATTTCGTTGGGGCATGTGCTGGTTTATTTTTTCTGAAGTGTGTTTCTTCGGAGCCTTTTTTGGCGCCTTGTTTTATACCCGATTTTGGGTTGTTCCACTGTTAGGGGGCGATGTACATCCGATCACTCATTTTACCTTATGGCCTGATTTTAATTCCACTTGGCCTCTATTAGATAACCCCAATAATAAAGTTTATGCGGGTGCTGAGGAGGCAATGGGAGCCTGGGGATTAGCCGCTGTAAACACGCTTATTTTATTAACCTCAGGGGTTACTATCACTTGGGCACATTGGGCCTTAAAATTAGAAAAGCACAAGCAAGTACTTATTGGAATGGTTTTGACCATAGCGCTAGGTATTCTGTTTTTGGTATTGCAAAGCTATGAATATCATGAAGCCTATACCAAGATGAATTTAACGCTTTCTGCTGGTATTTATGGAACGACCTTTTTTATGCTTACAGGATTTCACGGTCTGCACGTAACCTTAGGTACTATTATGCTGATAGTCATCGCGGTTCGTTGCAAGTTAGGCCATTTTACACCAGAGCGTCATTTTGGATTCGAAGGTGTTGCCTGGTATTGGCACTTTGTCGACGTGGTCTGGTTGTTCTTGTTTGTTTTTGTCTATTGGTTATAAATTTGCCAGGTTGGGCCTTGACCTTCGGCCCAACCTCCGTTGATGTTCATAAGAGAAATCAGTTCGTGAACTAAGAGCATCATACACAGTTCATCTTAAAACAAACTTCAGAAGTAATGACATACAGCCTGACTTATATTATCTAATCACACAACACATATCCTCGTCATCGTTCGATACGGGAGCATACGGCTTACCTCGTGCAAAGAAGCCTGGTACCTGAGGCTCCCTAGCTTTTTCTTTACTACCGACTGCACGCTCCATCGCTTTTTGGAGGTACTTATGCGCGATTGCATCACATCCGAGGCCATAGTCTTGTAAATTTTCTTTAGTCAAGGAAGTTGGAATAGATAAGGCGTTTAATTCTTTTTGAGCTGCTGCATAGTACGAGTTATGGCTTTGTGTATAGTGCGTAATTTCAGCTATTAGTTCTGCAGGGAAAGTGCTTAAAAGGGACTCGCAAGCACTATCCAGCTCAAGTAAATGATAGAGATAATTGGTTTCAGGTCGGTTAATTAATCGGTCTAAGCAATTGCGTTTAATACGTCTTATAGGATTTAAATAGCTAAAATCAAGCACTTTTTCTTGTAAATTAGCGGGGAGTAAGGCTTTAATTCGTTCATATACTTCCGGATTGCCCGTATTAACGACAATCTGCTGTATGTTTTCGCATTCTTCAAATGCCCCTTCACCAATCGAAGTCAGCTCTGCGGGCAGGGTGATTGCGGTTAAGCTGCTGCAGCCATTAAATGCCATTTCAGCAAGCGAAGTTAGCCCCGCTGGCAAGGTGATGGTAGTTAAGCTGGTGCAGTCACAAAATGCCATTTCCTCAATCGAAGTTAGTCCCGCTGGCAGGTTCACGGTGACTAAGCTCGTGCAGCTGTCAAATGCATTTTGATTGATCGAGCTTAGTCCCTCTGGTAGGGTGATGGTTGTCAAACTCGTGCAGTTAGAAAATGCACAGATACCCATCGAGATTAATCCTTTTGGGAAGGTGACGGCGATTAAACTCGTGCAGTCAGCAAATGCCGCTGTATCAATCGATTTTAGGCTCTTGGGTAGAATGACGTTGGTTAAGCGCGTGCATCCTTTGAATGCCATTTTGCCAATCGAGGTCAGTCCCTTAGGCAAAATGATCGTTCCATCGCGCTGTATGTCTTCATCAAAAACTGCTAATAAAACACCATCAACTATGTTCATGCATTCTCTTTGAAAAATGTATTGGCGACAATTTCAAAAAATGAACTACTTATAAAAAGACTAGGCTTTGTCAATTTATAGTTTAACCCACATGCTCTATCCTTGTGAACGAAATTGAGCGGTCACCGAACATAGTGTTATTATGGATTATTAGCAAGGGGTTCTTTTACCTGGTATCTACCGATAGAAAGCGTCTTGTGTTCTACCCTGTTGTATCGTATTTTACATCCCATCCATTGTTTTTCTTGAGGCTGCTTGCGCTGTATTTTCAAGGGACGATTGCAACCTCGCGCAAGAAAGCATAGGCAATCCTTAATATGGCATCATCGATCTCCGCTGCTGGTACTTTAACATTATTTTCGTGCCCCTCTTCATATGTACTCAAATTAATAAGGTAATTCTCCGACTTTAATAGGAACACAGTACTTCCATGAGCTTTACTTTCCCATTGGGTAAGATAGTAACAATATCAGCAGCTAATTTTTACTTCTTTAAGCGAACAAAGCCTTTTCGAAGGATTATCTTCATGCACTTTATAGTTCCAATTGATATACCCTGATCAACTATGTTGCGCTAAGGTTGAAGTCCATGATTTTTTGTTCTTTTTTGAGGCATATTGCTTGCATGGAGCTCTATTGCAGCCGATTTTCTTCATAATATAAATAACCCAAATAAATCGAACTATATGAGGGATGTTTCATGATGCAATTTTTTCAGGTCATAAGCTCTTTCTGATGGGGGAATGTCGGGCTTATTGGTGCAATTTTGCATCATAAGCAAATCTCATTAATTAAATAGTTTGCATATATATTGATTTTTATGTGATTTAAATAAACAATCGTTGCCTTTCAATATTTTGTAAGGTAATTATGTTAACTAACTCAACACTCAAACTCGAAGCAGAAAAGCAATCCGTTAACTACACAACGGCCTGGTCAACTGGCGCTCCCTCAAAATCAAGTGCCACTGTTTCAGTATTAAAACATAAAGGAACTGTTTATCTGGTTACTAATGCTCATGCGGTAGCGAATGCTCATTTTTTAAAAGCGAAATTTAATCAGGGCTCTCATGAAATTCCTGTCAGTGCTGTTTGGGTAGACCCAGTTATGGATGTCGCTATTCTCAAAGCGAATACTGAGGAAGGAGCTAGTTTAATATTAAAAAAAGTGGAGCCTTTAGAAGTAGACACTAAATTTCAAGCCTCATCTACCGAAGTTAATGCTTATGGCTATCCCGCTGGAGGTAAAGGACTTTCTTTTACCAAAGGCCATATTTCCAGAACTGAAATTTCGCAGATTGCTTATTCCAATCTGCCCGGTATCACCGTTCAGACGAGTGCTCCAATTAATCCAGGGAATAGTGGGGGGCCAATTACAGTACAAGTTAACGATAAGGAGGTCTGTGTTGGTATTGTAACCCAAGGAAACGCGTCCTTAAGTAACGTAGGTTATTTTATTCCTGCATGCACGGTGGTACAAGTAATTGAAAATTATAAGAAATTTGGAAAGCTTAAGGACGCAAAATGCATTGATTACGTCACAGTACCACAAGTTTCCTTCCAATGGCAATCATTAAAAAACTCTGCATTACGACATCAAGTAGGCATGAAGCCTAGCACTGTAGAGGAGGAACTGACAGGAATTTACGTAACAAAGGTATCCAAAAATTCTTGTGCATTTAATAAATTGCAAGAAGGAGATGTTATTCTCGAAATCGATGGTCATCCAATCCTGGCGAATGGGCATGTGGAAGTAGCAGAATTAGGCTATCCCATATCATTTCTTTATTTAATCCAAAGAAAAAAATACATGGATAATATGGAGTTTCTGATTCAAAGAAAAAATAGCGACAGTGAGCTCGAAACACTGAAGGTTGAGATTAGATTAAATGAGCAATTGGGGCGTAATATATTAGGGATTAAGGACGGTAAACCACTTAAGTATCACATTCAGCCGTCTGGAAAAAATGGAGGCTTTGTATTTGTAAAATGCACCCAGGCATTAATGGATACTTATAAATCGAATTATGCTACCGGACAAAGGACGATTACCGACTATTCTAATATGCCTCCCATGTTTAATGATTTCACAGCATCTACATTAGATGACGAACAATATGAAATTGTTGTGTTACATCACATTTTTGCCTCTGAAGATACGGATGGATATGAGAATTTTGCTTTAAGTCGCGGTGCTTTATGTGAAAGTCATCGAGTCGTTGAAGTCAATGATAAAAAAATAAATAACTTACATGACTTAGTTACTATATTGGCCGAGAACGAGCAGAACGCTTCTTCAATTAAATTTGCCAATGGAAAGAAAGTAGTTATTGCTCCTCAAGTTCCTAACACGAAAAAGGAACTTCAGCAGCGTTATCAAATTGCATTTTTTACTAGCGCTGAAGTAGCTCGTGGTATTGAGGAAGCTCGTGCTGCCAAGGATGAATTTATAAATAAATTGAAGGCAGTTTACGATGAAAACAAAGAAAGTTTTTTACCGTCGGAATTTAAAATGTAGCAGATTAAAACTTAGCAAATTCGGACTTGGCCCTGAGGGGGCGTCACTTTTTTTGCGCAATTTATCGTCTTTTAAATGAGCATATTCTTTCTCTTTAGTGTCATTCCCGCGCAGGCGGGAATCCATACTGCAAATGAAGTAAGGAATTAATTTGATGGATGGATTCCCGCCGGTGCGGGAATGACACGAATTGAGAACAACTGATTAATTACTCTTAATATTGATTATCGAAAACTCTTTTGTATAAAAAAAGGGGGGGTACCTGCGTCACGTCTCGAACATTCATGTAGAAGAGAAATTCAGGCTCATTCGTTCATAAACGAGTATTGATCAACAAACCAGGCTGGAATTGAATTTCTTGAATCGTTAATTGATAGGTAAAAAATGAGTGAGCAAATTTGATTTCCTCAATAATTGCTTGGCCACGAAAGTGCTTTGCATAAAAGGAAATCTCATTATCTTTTTCAATATACTCATCACATTTGAGTTCTAATTTTTCTTCAGACAAACTCAGTAGCTGACCTACAAATTCATCTTCGCCAATTTTCATTAGAACATAAACAGGTTGAACTGGCTCTATTAACATTGCAGACTCCTGGCAATATAACCAGCTTATATCTATAAGTGTAGCTTAATATAAAGTGCTTTTTTAAAATTTGAACACATAATCACGAAACTACCGAGCGCACTCTATTGATAGGGTGCTACTGATAGGCTATGACTGAGTACTTTATGTGGTTGTTACCCTTGCTGTTGATCGGGAGAATCTGGCCGGCTACGCCACACCGATTTACGGAGATTGCAATAACCTAGGAGGGCTAGGTTATTGAATGGATTTGAGGAAAATTATTGCTGCGTACGACCCAATTGATCAATGATCATTTGCAAAAAATGTTCATTGTCATAGTGAATGACTAACGAGCCTTTGCCTGCTTTTCCTGGTTTTAGCTTAATTGAAGTTTGCAAATGTTGTGACAGATGGTTTAACTGCTCGTGGTACATATGAGAATGGCCCAGATCAGCTTGCTGGTCCTTTAATTTTCCTGATTTAATGCGTTCAACCAACTTTTCGGTTTCACGTACCGATAAATTTTTTGCAACAATCAATTGCGCTACTTGATTTTGCTGCTCTTCATCTAACATCAATAAGGCGCGTGCATGCCCCATATCGAGGTCACCATGCTCTAAAAGTTTTTTAACGCCAGTTGATAGGGCCAATAATCGCAGGTAATTACTGACTGCAGTCCTGGATTTACACAAGAGGTCTGCAACCTGCTGATGTGTTAAAGAAAACTCGTTCGTCAATCGATGCATCGCACGTGCTTGATCCATGGCATTGAGATCTTCACGCTGCAAATTTTCAACTAAAGCCATAGCCATAGCGGTTTCATCATCAACTTGTTTTAAAATCACTGGAACTTCGGTAAGTCCTGCTAATTGGCTGGCTCGCCAGCGACGCTCACCGGCGATTATTTCATAACGCCCGCTACTCAATTCACGAACTAATAGCGGTTGAAGCAAGCCTTGCTTTTTAATCGATTGAGCAAGTTCCATTAGAGGCGCCTCTTCCATTTCGCCTCGAGGCTGATATTTTCCTGGTTGCAAACAATCTATAGAAAGCTTTAGGCTTTCAGCGGGGGGCTTCTCATTTAAAAGAATACCATTTGATTGGCTTAATAAAGCGGATAAATTACGCCCTAAACTACTACGTTTTACTGTCATAAATTACCCCATTTATCCTACTACAGTCTGTTTATTAATTAACTCGGAAGCAAGGACCATATAGGCTGCTGCGCCAGGTGATGTTTTATCGTATTGCAACGCAGGCAACCCATGACTTGGTGCTTCAGCTAGTCTGACATTTCGTGGTACTACGGTTCTGTAGACCTTAGTTGGAAAGTGTTCCATAAGTTGTTTTGATACCTCGGAACACAATCGATTACGCGCATCGTACATGGTTCGTAACACACCCTCAAGGTGCAAACGAGGATTTACTGAGGCTCGAACCTGTTCGATAGTCGATAGCAATGCCGCCAAGCCTTCAAGAGCGTAGTATTCGCATTGCATAGGGATAAGAACTGAGTCTGCAGCGACAAACGCATTGATGGTCAAAGTATTCAACGCGGGAGGGCAATCAATTAAGACAAAGTCATAATTATTGTGAATGGGCTGTAATGCTTTATATAAGAAGGTTTCACGATGATTGCGTTCCATCAGGCTGACTTCAGCTACAGTTAAATCATCATTTCCAGGGATTAAATCATAACCACATGTGGTGGCAAGACATGCCTGCTCTGCAAGACAATCATGTAACAAAACATCATTGGTGGTATGTACCAAGTGACTTTTATCCACGCCACTACCCATCGTTGCGTTACCTTGTGGATCCAAATCAATAAGTAAAACGTGTTGTCGATTTGCTGCTAAGGAAGCAGCTAGATTAATTGCTGTAGTGGTTTTGCCTACCCCACCTTTTTGGTTGGCAATGGCTATAACTTTTGCCATGATTTATTCCTTGGTTAAACCAGAAAAGCAGTGAACTAGAGCTTACCTTTCTTCTATCTCGGCCAAAATGACCTAATTTTCTGTGCCCCGATACTCACATACTTCGTGTATGCTGCGTTTCGGTGCTCGAAAATTAGGCCATTTTGGCTCAAGATAGTGAAATCTAAGTCCTAGTTGACCCCACTCTTCTTAGGTTGATTTTCAATAATGACGCAACAGCGTTCGCCTTCAACCCCTGCGACAGTATAATGTTTTACCGTGCAGTTTTGCTTTATTTCATTCAATTCTGTATCAGGATAACGCCCTTTCATTGCCAGCCAGATTCCTTCATCAGCAATAAGATGTTGCGTCCACTGAATCATTTGTTCAAGGCTACTAAAAGCTCGACTTACTACTGTATCAAAACCTTGAGTTGGGTGGTAGTTTTCGACTCTAAATTGTACAATTTCAACATTTTTTAAATTCAGCTGTCGTTTTACCTCGTGCAAGAAGCGGGTTTTTTTACCGTTAGAGTCCAACAAAACAAAATTAAAATCGGGTCTGGCTAAAGCGAGTGGGATACCTGGCAAGCCTGCACCGGTTCCTACATCAATAATTTGATTGCCTTTAAGCCAAGGTAAAATAGCCAGGCTATCTAATAGATGCTTACCAACCATAGACTCAAGATCACGAATGGCTGTGAGATTATAAGCTACATTCCACTTATTAAGTAAGAATAAGTAATCAGATAAAGAGGGGATCAGTGCCTGCAAATTAAATTGCTGCAAACCCTCTGCGAGTTGTGGTTGTATTCTTGCTATTGATTCCTTCATGCCTCAATTCGCTGTTTTTTTAAATGGACTAAAAGAAGCGACAAGGCCGCAGGAGTGACGCCAGAAATACGACCAGCCTGGGCTAAAGTAGCAGGTTTAATTTGTGTCAGTTTTTGAATTACTTCATTGGATAATCCACTGACATCCCTATAATCCAGCGACTCAGGTAATCTCGTATTCTCGTGTTTACGCATTTTTTCTATATCTTGCTGTTGTCTGTCGATATAACCTGCGTATTTGTTTTGAATTTCGATTTGCTCGCTCACTTCAGTGCTTAATTCAGGCAAGTTTAAATCGTCGAGCATTAATAAATGCTGATAATTTATCTCCGGCCGTTTAAGAAACTCAGAGGCACGATTATCGTGTTGCATGGGATTGAGCAGTATATCTTTTAAGCGCTCATTATGTCCTACACGCACCCAAGTGTTATGCAGTAGCGCCTGGGTAGATTCTATCGCTTCGATTTTAGTAGAGAAATGTTGCCAACGTTTTTCGCCAACTAAACCTAGTTCCCTACCTTTTGCCGTTAGGCGTAAATCTGCATTATCTTCCCGTAAAAGCAGACGGTATTCGGCACGAGAAGTAAACATTCGATAAGGTTCTTGAGTTCCGCAGGTGATGAGATCATCAATGAGTACACCGATATACGCTTCATCACGTCGTGGGCACCAAAGTTCTTTTTCTTGAACCTGTAGGGCAGCATTCATCCCGGCAATGATTCCTTGTGCTGCGGCCTCTTCGTAGCCGGTTGTTCCATTGATTTGGCCCGCGAAAAACAAATTGGGAATGGGTTTCGTCTGCAAGAACGAAGTTAATCCACGAGGGTCAAAGTAATCATACTCAATCGCATATCCTGGACGAGTAATATGGGCATTCTCAAAACCTTTAATCGTACGCACAAACTGTACTTGAACTTCAAAGGGCAGGCTTGTAGAAATACCGTTGGGGTAAATTTCTTCAGTGGTCAAACCTTCAGGCTCGACAAAGATTTGATGTGATAATTTATCCGCAAAACGAACAATTTTATCCTCAATAGAGGGACAATAGCGTGGTCCTACTCCTTCAATAACTCCCGCATACATCGGTGACTGATGCAGATTATTACGAATAATTTCATGTGTCGCTTCTGTTGTATGGGTAATATGACAAGGCACTTGTTGTGGATGATCACTGGCATGCCCCAGATAGGAAAAAACAGGTGTGGGTGTATCACCAGGTTGCACTGTCATTTGGCTGTAATCCAAGGACCGACGATCAATACGTGGCGGCGTTCCAGTTTTTAATCGTCCCACCGGTAAATCAAGATCACGTAAGCTTTTAGCTAAAGCAATCGCTGGGGGATCACCTGCTCGCCCACCAGCATATTGGTTCATTCCTACGTGAATTTTACCCCCCAAAAAAGTACCAACAGTCAAGACCACCGCGCGAGCGCGTAGGGTAAGGCCCATTTGGGTAACTACAGCGGTTACACGGCCTCCTTCTATCAATAAATCATCAACAGCTTGCTGAAACAGAGTCAGATTTTCTTGAGTTTGGAGTTGTTCTCTAATGGCTTGTCGATAAAGGACGCGATCGGCTTGTGCACGAGTCGCACGCACGGCAGGTCCCTTAGAGGCATTAAGCGTTCGAAATTGAATTCCGGCTCTATCCGCTGCTTTTGCCATCGCCCCATCCAAGGCATCAATTTCTTTGACTAAATGTCCTTTTCCTATACCGCCGATGGCTGGATTACACGACATTTGACCGAGCAAATCCATGTTATGAGTCAGTAATAATGTTTGTGCGCCCATTCGTGCTGCTGCCAGAGCAGCTTCTGTGCCCGCATGTCCACCACCTACTACAATAACATCGTATAATTTTTCAAGATTCATGACTGATCAATATTTGTGAAACAAAAAGAGGAATTATACACTTTTTTCTTGATTGTCCCAATATGGCCTGCATTTTTAGCCAAAAAATGCAATCAAGGTGCTGAAACGATTTAACTGAATTTATCCAGATAAGCTTTAAACCATCCTTTTTCTATTCATCTCTACATCATAATTAATTGTTATACTTGATATGAGGATAAATTTTATTGAGATAAGCAATGTTCTTTAAGACTGATATTGAAACATTTGAACAGCTAGAAGCTGATTCCGTAGTGCATTTAAGAAAAAAAATAAACTCTATGAAGGGAATTAAAGCGCCAAAACAGTCGATTGCTTTGGCGATATTACGAATGCTTCCCTTTGCGAGTAAATTTATTGATTCTTTAGAGGGCGCCGGGAGTACGATTAATCGCTTGGTCATGGCAGAAGGCATTGTAAATCATGCTACAACCGCGGCAGCTGAGGGGTTTCACATCATTAAATTGCTGACGGGCATCACTGATTTTGTGGTGGTTCCGATTATTTATTTTGGTGCTTATATCACCAATCAAAAAGTACCTTTCACTTTGTCGCGTAATGCCCGTTTTGTGTATGCGACAGTAGTTTTGGGACTTACAATAACTGCTTTGGCTTTTCCTCCAGCAGCCCCTATTATTGCTTTGGTTACTTCAATCGCTGCATTGGGCTTAAGTCTCATTACACTGACTAAACTTTATTACAAACGTTTTGAACTGGAAGACAAGTTGGTCAATACAAAACAACAAGTCGAGACCGAAAAAAATCGGCTCAAGAGTCTAATAAATTATTTAGAAAAGTTAGAGGCAGATGCCAAAAAGGCGAAGGAAGATGGAAAATTAGAGGATTACAAGACCCTAGAATCAAAAATTGAAAGTGAACGAATTACCATTAAAGAGCAATTTAATTCATTACAAGAATTACTTAATGATCAAGTACGCTGCGAGCAAAAATTAGAAAAGTTGCGTACCACTGCTGTTTGGGATAAATCAGCTGGCGTCGCCTTTGCTTCACTCGCACTAATTGGAGCAATAGTCAGTTTAATCGCTCCTCCTGCAGGACTTGGAATACTTGCGGTAGCCGCGTCTTTGGGAATTGCCTACACGGTTGCACGACTGACCTTTCCCTTGTTCAAGTCTCTTGCAAATAAAATAGTAAATTATTCAACGAGAAAATCTGAACCTACTAAACAAGACAATGAGGAGCCAGCAGAGAAAGAGGCTCTGACCGAATCCGAATTTGATAGTTCGGCTAAAAGAGTTAAAAGGGATATGCCTGACATAGAAAAAATTGCAGAGCGATTAGAACACACCGTAGCGAGCGAGCCAATCACTCATTCAGGAACACAACCCGATCAATCGGCGCATGCCCTTATTTCCGAAACGCTATTTAAACCGGTGTCCCAAAAGGATGAGGATGATGAAGAAAGTGAGGGTATAAAAGAGCAAAATGATAAGGAGCACAACAATTTAATGCAATGAGAGTACCCAGCAAGGACACGAATACACACACATGAGACACTCATTTAAAGGATCAAAATGACTATGCCCCCAGTCATGTTGATCCGCATGAGCGAGAGTCACAAAATAAAGCTCTAGGTAAAAATTTCAATGCGGACATACTGCACCTGAGGTGCAGTATATCGGAGCCTGCAGGCAATGAAACATTCTAAAAAGCAACTGTTCAAGAGGGGTTAATAGGGGGGAGCTCATTTTTTCTTTCTTGTTTACTTGCATTATTTTTTTTCATTTGTTGTAGACTGCGCCACAATTCATCCCCACGCCACAAGACTTTTTCTTTGCTTTTGTACAATACTTGCGACAGAATTTGCACTTGTTTTTTAAAAGGCGCATCAGCAGTAAGACGCGTTAAGTCAGTCAGATTCAATATGGGGGCATCTGGCCAATGCATTCTAGCCCATTGTAATAAGGCATCACGCGCTCGTTGAGGATTTCCTTGTGTACAGGCTTTATGAAGTTCGTTTAATGCGGTTTTGTATCGACCCTTTCCCGTATTTTTATTACGTCTTTGCCAAGCCCATAGCGCCATAGTAAACAGCCAGGCCAATGCAAAAAGTGCAGCCACTAGCCAGGCCCAATTGAATGGTGCTGCTGACGTGGACTCCACCGTGTTTTGGGTGGGTTGGGTAATCGTTTGATTTTTGCTGACTGCAGTTTGATTAGGATTTGCCGCAGGGACGGGGACGGTATTCGAGGGGGTCACTTCAAGTGTTTTTGCAGGCAAGGTGGCTACTTCTTCTTTTCCTGTTTCTGTATTGAACCAAGGGAGTTTTAATTCTGGGATGGTTATTTTTCCTGCTTTATTGAATAAATAGGTAATCTTAATCTCAGTACGGCCAATCAGTTCTCCTTGCGTTACCCTATTTTTGTCTTTACCTTTCTCCGGGTAAACACTGACCCCATCTGTTTCAGCAAAATTGGGTGTAGGTAAAAGTTGTGCAGGAACACCCACGCCCTCAATAATGACGTTACGAATTAATGTGTTGCCTTGAGGGATGGTTGGAGCGGAATTTTCATAGTGTTCGAATAATTTAACTCCTTTGGCGGGCAACCATGTTTTACCTGAAAATTCTTTGGGTATGGGTTGTACATCGACACGAATCGTTTTGTCCGTAGCTTTAACTCGTTCGGGATTAAAGTCATAAATCAAAGCGGTAAAAACTGGGGGCTTAATTTTTAGAGGGCCACTTTTTTGAGGAAAAATAGCATAATTTTGTTCTTCGACAATAAAGGTCACCCCATTTTTTTGGATTTGAGAGCGTCTGTTTTCACCTAAAGGAACAATCAAGGCATTTTCTACTTGAGGGCCTTGGTAATCTGCATCTAAAAGATGTTTGGAATTGTATAAAGTAACTTTATAGATAATTTGTTGGTTTACATAAGGATTTTTTTTATCAACTTGTGCCGTTAAATAAAGATCTTGATTTCGCTGCGGGCTTACCGAAGTCGGTGCGTTTTGAGTGGTTCCTGCAGCGACATCAATTGTTAATGGTTTTGTATATTCATTGCCGATTTTAATCCCTGGGATTGTTAATTTACCTTGTTTTTGGGGTTTTAAGGTGACCGTCCATTCGCTGGATGATTGAGATTGCCCATTGATAATCGAATAGTTCATGCGGCGTTCGGTGCCAAGGATCATAAAATCTTTTTGTAAGGGGGTCAGGTCAGGAATACCCCCATTTTGTAAATTATCTTGAGTCAGAATTAATCTGAATGAATCATCGATACTTATTTGAGAGGGCTCAACCTGCACTTGTACTTCAGCATAAACTAATGTACTGAATAAATAAAAAAAACCAATAATTATTAATTGTCTCATTGATACCATCCGCGTTCCCTTCGTAAATGATCACGTAAGAATTTTTCTCGCATTAACCCACCAGGGTCATCTGGAATCAAACGTAACCACTGTTCTTTTGCTTGTTGTTTTTCTCGCTCTGCTTCAGACTGAGCTTCGCTATTGCTTGGGTTATCCTTTTCTTTGTTTTGCTGATCTTTATTTTGCTGATCTTTATTTTGCTGATCTTTGTTTTGCTGATCTTTGTTTTGCTGATCTTTGTTTTGCTGATCTTTGTTTTGTTGATCTTTATTTTGTTGATCTTTGTTTTGTTGATCTTTGTTTTGTTGATCTTTGTTTTGTTGATCTTTGTTTTGTTGATCTTTGTTTTGTTGATCTTTGTTTTGTTGATCTTTGTTTTGATGATCTTTGTTTTGTTGATCTTTTTTTTGTTGATCTTTGTTTTGTTGATCTTTGTTTTGTTGATCTTTGTTTTGTTGATCTTTGTTTTGTTGATCTTTGCTTTGTTGATCTTTGTTTTGTTGATCTTTGTTTTGTTGATCTTTGTTTTGTTGATCTTTGTTTTGCTGATCTTTGTTTTGCTGATCTTTGTTTTGCTGATCTTTGTTTTGCTGATCTTTGTTTTGCTGATCTTTGTTTTGTTGATCTTTATTTTGTTGATCTTTATTTTGTTGATCTTTGTTTTGCTGATCTTTATTTTGTTGATCTTTGTTTTGTTTCTTTTCTTTATCTTGTTTCAAAAGATCTTCAACTAACTTACGGTTATAAAGGGCGTCTTGATCTGCTGAATTGAGCGCTAATGCTTTATCATAAGCTTTAATTGCCTCTTCATATTGCCCCATATGCGCTAAGGCATTACCTTGGTTATAGTAGCCTTGTTCATTTTTTAATGCTTGATACAACTCAGCCGCTTTCTGGTAGTCGCCAGCACGATATGCCGCAGCAGCAGCCCAATCATTGCGTGTAAACGTTTCTTTGGCTTGTTTGAATTGATTTTTTGCCATTAAGTCTCGACCTTGTTGATCCGCGGTAGACCATAAGTCCTGCCAACTAAAGGCATGGGACGTTAAAGACATAAATGAGCAGCATAAAAGAATAAAGTAACGCATCATACAACGATCCTCTGTATCCAACCACGTCGAAATACAGGCAAAAGCAACAATAACGCAGGAATTAAAAACCAGCGTCCTTCATCGCGCCAAAGGGGTATGTCATCGTCCTGGCTTAAAACATATTCGTTATTATTACTTGAATTGAGCCATTGTTCTAAGTCACGGGAGTCAGGGGTATATTGTACCATTTGTCCTCCACCTGCATCAGCGAAACGTCCAAAAAGGGGATTCAGATTTTTATCTGCTTTGACTGGCATAATCGAAGAATAAATCCCGGATTCCGCTAATTTTTTTGCGAGAGCAATTGCCTCATCGGAGGGGGTATCTGCAGTTAATACCAAAATTTGTCCTTGGTTATAACCTGCTTGTTTGATGAGTTTACTGGCTTCATTCAGGGCACTCTCAAGATTCTGTCCGGTTACCGGCATGATATCTGGGGTGAGTGAAGAAAGTAGGGATGAAATAGTTTGCCCATCATCAGTCAGTGGTGAAACAACAAAAGGCTCACTGGTAAAGGCGACAAGACCGAATTGCCCTACCTCCTTGTGAGCAAACAAATCATGCAACTTAAATTTTGCTCGGCTTAAGCGGTTAGGTGTTAAGTCGTTAGCCATCATATTTTCTGACATATCTAAAACGAGAACTCGAGGCTGTATGGGCTTATAGGTTGCTACGGGCAGTTTATACCAAACAGGACCGGCGATGCTCAAAATCATAAATAGAATACTTAAAAACAGACACAGCATCGAACTCATCCGTCGACCTTGGCTTTTTCTCTGCAGTAGATGACTCAGTAGATGGGAATCACATACTTCTGACCAAGCATGTAACTTCGGTTTTTGTCGCCATAAAACGAAAATTAATCCTAATAAAGGCAAAATCATTAAAAGCCACCAAGGCCTCAAAAAATGAAAATCTGCAATCATGATTTTAATGCCCCCCGACTTGATACCAGAGAGTTTACTCTCAAGGTCAGGTCTGCTTTGCTAATGAGCCAAGAGAAACAAAGTAATAGCGCCATACCAACACACCAGGGATAATATTCTTTTTGGGGGCGCACAGTCGCTTGTTCTTGACTTACGGTTTCCAACTCGTTAATGGTTTTATAAATAGAATGTAATGTTTCAGTATCTGTAGCGCGGAAATAACGACCGCCAGTCATCTCAGACATTTTTTTTAAGGTCTCTTCATCCAAATCTGCGGAAGCATTTTGCATGATAAAATCACCCACTAAGGCTCTTGAATCGGCTTCAGAGCCCAAGCCTATGGTGTAGATTTTAATTCCTTCTTCTTTTGCGAGTTCAGCTGCTTTTAGTGGGGCTAGTATGCCCGAATTATTTGCTCCGTCAGTCAATAAAATCAGAATTCTTCCTTTTTTGGGAACATCATCCAACCGTTTTACAGCCAGACCAACGGCATCGCCAATGGAGGTGGTTTTCCCTGCAAGACCAGCGGTGGCATCTTCAAGACGTAAAAGAATGGTATGTCGGTCATAAGTCAGTGGTGTCTGCAAGTAGGCGCGCGTTCCGAAGAGGATCAGACCAATTTTGTCTCCTGACCGATCGCGCACAAATTGCTCCGCAGCACTTTTTACGACGCTTAAACGACTTACAGGTCGTCCATAGAGGAGCATATCCGGAATTTCCATACTGCCAGATAAATCCAAAGCCAGCATGATGTTAAAACCTTCACGCTCAATGGGTTTGGGAGCACCAATCCAACGAGGTCCAGCTAAAGCAATAACCAATAACAACCACACCATCGCTGGAATTATGAGTGAGTATTGTGCTGAAACAGAACGTTTCTCTTGATCGGCGATCAGGACCATATCAGCAAAAAAAGGGACTTTCAAGGCCGCCGGCAATTGTACTTTGGCTCTTGGTATTAAAAACCAAAAGAGTAAGGGTAAAGGTAACAGGACTAAAACCCAAGGATTGGCTAATTCGAACATGGCACTCTCCTTTGTTTAATCCAGAGTTGTGCGGTGGTGAACAAGGGTTTGAGATCCATGGTTTCCCCTGTTTTAAATGGAGCAGCTAACAACATGTCTTTTACCAAATTGAAATCAAGTCCTTTGCTGGTTTCATTTAAAAATTCAAGCCATTCTTCCCCATGCAAACTGGCAACACGTTCCCTTGGATAATAGACAAGAGCGACCCGGCGTAACAATTCTGAAATACGAGCACTGGCCAACGAGCTATTCTGTTCTTTTTCATAGTTTTTTAGATAGTCATTCAACAAAAGCAAAGCGTGTTTCTTAGCCAATGCATGGCGATGTCTTTTATAAGCACCATAAGCGAGTAGGATTGCTATAAATAAAATGAGTCCCATGAGAATGTACCATCCAGGGGCCAATGGCCACCAACCAATCGGGGTAGGAAGATGGATGTCTTTTAACTGTGCCAGGGGATCAGTGTTAGCCACGAGACCTCCTGGGAAACGTTTGACGCACAACCTGGGCTAAATTTACATCGGCTGTAACCTGTACATATTGAATACACAAGCGTCGTAATTGATTTTGCAAATGATCTATACGTTGTTGGCAATATTGCTCATAAGCCGTGTTCACTGAATGTAAGCTGGTATCAAGTATTATTTCTTGCTGCCCATTCGTTATCGCATATTGCTGTGGTTTTGGTGGAGAAAGTTCCACTCGATCACAAATATGATAGGCCAGGATATCATTGTGGTAGCGTAATCGATTTAAATGCTTTTCACATTCATTGTCCATAGAGTAAAAATCACTGATCAGCACCAGGATACTCCCTGGTCTCACCACGCGCCGTAAGCGTGCTAATGCATCACTAAGCAATCGGGGTTTGGCTTCTCTTTGTTCTTCGCTCTGATCGGTATAGCGACTCAAAGAAGCTAACAAAGGCAGTACACCCATGTCACGGCTGCGAGGAGTGAATTCACTGTGATCGGTGGCAGAGAAGAACACACCACCTACTCTATCGCCTTCCTTAATTACTGTCCAAGCAAGAAGCGCTGCTAATCGGGCAGCAATCACTGATTTAAACGCAATGCGGGTACCGAAAATCATGGAAGGATTAAAATCGGTAAGAATGACCACTGGTCTTTCACGCTCTTCTTGATAAATTTTGACATGCGGCCTACCGGTACGTGCAGTAACGCGCCACTCCATATGGCGTATTTCATCACCTGCCTGATAATTCCTAACTTCCGCAAAATCCATACCACGACCACGTAATTTGGATAAATGATTGCCGGAGCGTATTGCTTTACCCTCCGGGTGATAATGAACGGATTGCACGTATCGCCTTAAATCAATTAACTCATTTAATTCTGCAATAACGCCATTAGCCATAAAAACCTCATATACCTCAAGTGCTGTGAAAATGGGGGTTGAACCCACCAAATTCAAGGCTATTCATTTGTTGGGCCAGCCCAAGCATGAGGGGAATTAATGGTAGAGTCCTAAACCCCAAGCTATGGAACAGCAACTAAACGTAATAAAGAGTCAATAAAATCATCGCTGTGGATCCCTTCCGCCTCAGCTTCAAAACTTAACAAAATTCGATGGCGTAATACATCATGCGCAATGACATGAATGTCATCTGGAGTGACGTAATCTCTACCAGAAAGCCAGGCATGGGCTTTGGAACAGCGGTCCAAAGCAATGGTGGCGCGTGGGCTGGCACCAAAACGCAACCAACGGCCTAGTTCTTCACTGTAAATACCAGGATTACGTGTTGCTACCACTAATTGCACCAGATAGTTTTCCAATGCTTCGCTTGTATGCACATTAAGTACCTGTTTCCGTGCTTCAAATAATGTTTTTTGTGATAATTTCTCTGATGAGGCTGGTTTGGTGGCCATTGCAGCGCCTAAGGCTTCTTTACGTGATAAGGCCAATATATCGTGCTCTACTTTGGCATCAGGATAACTAATTTTTACGTACATCAAAAATCGGTCCAATTGGGCTTCAGGCAAAGGATATGTTCCTTCCTGCTCTATAGGGTTTTGTGTTGCCATAACTAAAAATAATTCAGGCAGAGGATAGGTCTTGCCTCCTATAGTCACTTGTCTTTCGGCCATTGCCTCAAGTAAGGCCGATTGAACTTTTGCTGGGGCACGGTTAATTTCATCTGCTAAAAGCAAATGATGGAATATAGGGCCTGGTTGAAATACAAAAGAACCATTTTGTGGATGATATACATCCGTACCGGTTAAATCGCCAGGTAATAGGTCAGGTGTAAATTGGATACGATGAAAATTACCTTCAACCCCATCAGATAACTCTTTAACCGCCCTGGTTTTTGCCAATCCGGGGGCGCCTTCTACTAGTAAATGGCCATCAGCAAGTAAGGCAATGAGCAAACGAGAGATTAATTCATTTTGGCCTAAAATTTGCGAATTTAAGCGATGACTTAACTGTAATATTTGGTGTTGCACAGCATTTCCAGTCTTATTGTCTTCTACCTGCTCCATAATTTCTACCTTAATATAAAAAACATCGAAGAATCAAATTAAGAGAACTTATCCTAACGTGAATTGTACCCGCTGCCAAGTGGGGAAGAACAACTGAATTCTCGTCAGCCCGAGCATCGCGAGGGATGATAAGGCCTTTGTCGGAGTGATGGCGGCTGCACTGAGGATGACATCAGAGGTCTCACGCTAAGTCTCGTTTCATCCGGTATCGATTATTGCTGATAATCAGGATGAAGTTCTAGTGGCATCATCGTTTGTAGCTTTTGATAAAGCGAGAGAATTTCTTCACAAAAAACATGGAGCTGTTGTTGATTTTCCCATAAATCGTAATCCGTTCCCTTAAGAAAAACCTGTTGCTTTGCTAGTGTCTTTAATAAAACAAGTTCTTGGCGAGAAAAACCCAAATGGCTATTTAATTCAACCAGCTCCATAAGCTTCTTGTGTTCTTTAACAGGACGGTGTTCATGCAAACAATAAGCTTTTAATGTCAGTTGAAACGCTTGGTACATCAGCGAAGTAACAGGGGTTAATACGGCAAGTGGATCGGCTTGTCGAAAGGTCCAATCGGTAATTTGTTGTAACAGATAATCTGCTGCATAGGCATGTTGTGTTGCAATATTGAGCATTTCCAGAGGGGATAAGTAACGTTTGTCCATAAAAAGCTGTTCCTGTTTAATTCGGTACCTTTAGCTTGCGCAGTGATTTTAACTGCTTTTTTTAGGTTCAAGTATGTTAAAATAGGCCCTCATTATATCCATGAAATAAATTGATGCACGCTTTTCTTAATAGTTCTTTGCAATTAGGTTCTTTGACTCTAGGCAATCGATTAATTCAAGGTCCTTTGGCTGGTTATAGCTGTGCACCATTCAGAATCTTATTTAATCGATATGCGTCACCTGCATATTGTGTTACTGAAATGAGTTCTGCAACAGATATTCTGTATAGACACTCTGCAAACTCACGTTACATTTACCGAGCGCCCGAGGAACAGATTCTTGCTTATCAAATTGCAGGCACCGAGCCGCACATTCTGGCACAAGCAGCTCAACGGTTGCAGCTCCATGGCGCCGATATCATTGATATAAATTGTGGATGTCCTAAACCTAAAATACGTAAAAAGGGGGCGGGAAGCGCCTTGCTGGAAGTTCCAGAGCGATTGATTCAAATTATAAAAGAAGTTCGCGCTGCAATTACTATTCCTTTAACGATTAAAATTCGAATACAAGGTAATAAACAGGATCTTGTACTGGCGAAGCAAATTGAAGAAGCGGGAGCGGATGCCCTGATTGTGCATGGGCGGCGTTGGCTTGACGACTACGATGTGGCCTCTGATTTACAGCAAATCGCGCAAATCAAACGCGGCATTACTATTCCTGTGATTGCCAATGGCGATATTCACGATGTGACCAGTTTACAAAGAGCAATCGAAGTAAGTGGTTGTGATGCGTACATGATATCGCGCGCAGGAACTGGTAAGCCTTGGCTTTATCAGGAGTTACTGCAACAATCCCACGGTGCTGTGAGCCTCGATGAAAAAATTAATTTATTTATGTACCACTTACAGGGTCTTGCTGCTTTAGAGAATGAATATAAAGCAATTTTGCAAAGTAAATCTTTAGTACGTTACTATTTTCGCTCAATGTTTGATGCGTCATTGTTGCAACGCTTTTATCAATTGGACTCTCTAGAAAAAATACATCAATTCTTTGCTCTATTTACCCCAGATACAGTAATTATTTAATGGCTATCACAAAAATGCTCTTTGTTCAATTCAATTGAAGCTGGCACATTTGAAGATAACCATTAGATGAGATCACTATAATCTTGTTGATAAACATGCAGATGTTGTAATCGTTCGGCTACTTTTTGGGCTCCTCGCTGATCACCGTTTTCAAAACGAAGTTTAGCCAGATAATTGAGATAAAGCTCTATATAATCCGGAGGAATAGGATAATGAAGGCCGGCTTCCAAAATTTGCTGCGCGGAAAGCAGTTCTTTTTCCTCTACTAAGAAGCGGGCAAAAGTAAGTCGAGCCAAACAAAAATGGGGATTATTTTTTAGCGTCTTAAGAAAATATGCTTTTGCTTGCCGGGGCTCATTAAAGACTAAGCTTTGTAGCAAGGCCATTTGAAAATAAGAACGGGCAAAGTAGGGATTCATGGCGATTGCCTGATTAATCGCATGTACCGCTTTTTCTGTCCAAGAATGACGTAGGTGCTCCGAGCTTGCACTCTGGATCAATTGGAGGTAAGCATCTATTTGCAGACTTTGAATTTCTACAAAATGAAATGACTTTAAAGCCTGGTTGCTGTAATGAACAGCCTGGCGAAATTGCTTTTCCTGAAGGGCGGTCTCCGTTTTCCCTATATAGTGTTCCAGGATTAAAAAACGGATAAAATAACTGCTTAATAATAAAAGAAATATCATGAGGCTGCTTTGTAAAATCCAAATACTTTTTCCAGCTGACAAGGAATAAATACGGACACAGCCCTCTTTCTTAAAGAAAAAATAGAGATATCCTAAACAACATCCCATGAGCAGATTCATGGGAAATACGTAGAAGTTGAAATCAATAATACTATGGCAAATTAAAGCACCTAATGCGGCAAAACAAGCCATCGCTTGGATACAGCTCGTGGGATTTTTATTTTCCTTTTTTAAGTAGCGGCTTAAATAAACAACGAAAGTTACCATCACCCCAAGTAAAATAACAACACCAGGAACTCCTGTTTCAATCAATATTTGTAAAAAGTCATTGTGAGCGTATTCGAGATTTGAGCCATCACCGGGTAAACTAAATGCAGGATAGTACTGTTTAAAATTGAAAATACCTAAACCGTACCAAGGGGTTATTTGCCATAAATGCCATGCACCTTGCCAAATAACCAGACGTGATTTCTCATGAGCAAGTAAATCCAGCCGATGATGTATGGCAGGTTGAGCCAAGAGATACAAAGTGATTAAGGCCAGAACCAGAACTGCGGATAATTGAAAAATCGTTTTTATTTTTATCGCATGACGAGACAACGCAATTTCTAGTACCGTGAAAAAAATAAAACAAAGGATAACACCGCGGCTTAATGCCGCGAATAAAGCAAAGGCGATGATGTATATACTGATTAAAAGAGAAGCCCTATGAAGGCTCTTGTGTACTTTGGATGGGGTTATCTCAATCAATTCATGATGATTTAAGCTAAAGAATTTTCCCATTAATAACAGGTTAACCATCATTAAAAAGGCTGCGGCAGTATTTTTACTTGCAAAAAATCCAGTAGGCATTGCATTTCTAACCAAGAGTTGCATCAGCGCATACACCGCACAGATCAAACCCAAAACCCAGAGTATCCTTAGCAAATTTTGCCATAGCCATTCAGCAACAGAATTTTGAGCCACTAAAAAAAATCCAAAAACCCAGGCCGTACACTGGAAAATGCCGAAAAAAGCGGTATTGGGAACCCAGCCCAGCAGCGGCGGGATAGTTGTCCACCCAAGCCAGAGAGCCAGCCACAAGGTTAAGGTGGATGATTGAATCGATTTTGCAGGCCAATTAAAACCAATAGAACTCATAAGAACTACGAGCATCAAGCTGTAGCTGATCAGTAAAATAGAATAATCGCTTGTTCCTTTAAACAGAAACGATGCGATCAGCAGAAGGAAAAAGAGGGCTCCTACCATTTGATGAAGACGCGACGTAATAACTCACCCCCTGCCTACGTGCTGTGGCCTATCTGTGGAAGGCCATTTGGATCGGCCTTCAGAGATGCCGCGGATAACCCGCGGCACATGCATGATTGGATAAGGGTAGTGCCAAGAGCAAAGGACTTTAACATCAAGAAAGCCATTTTGCTTTGATAAAAGGACCATCCAGGGAGAAATCATTCTGGGTTACAACGGTTGAAGGATTAGAGTTCCCTCCGGGAGGAAGAAGAAACATATCAAAATAATGTTGCCACATCCAACCGCCCATTAAGGTAAGTTGCCCGCTACTGCAGCTACCCCATTGATAGCTTAACCCTAATTGTGCTTCCAGTTCGGGAACGATATGGGTGCCTTTGGCTTGGGCGCTAAAAGGAAAAACATTGGGTCCGCTTATATTCGCCCCTGATAATTTTGCTTTTCTTTCGCCAAGGAGTATGGCGGTAGCAGTTTGAGCAAATACAGCAAAACCATGGTTCAGGTTATGAGCCATGTCTATTCCCACACGAGGGCCGGCACCTTGGAATTTCGTATGAGCCACTGATTCTTGTGTCAGAGTATTTGGTGGGAAGAAAATGACATTTTCAAAATCATACTCAGCGCGTTTAATCTTGGAGTTGACATATTGTCCTCCGCCATAAAAACGAAGATTTGTGTTTTCACCGAAGGAGCTGCTTTGTGCCAATTCAAGATTGACCGCATCAAAATAAGTGTCAAATCGCAAATTAGTAGTAATATCTGCTATAAATGGGTTTACCGCTGGATTTTCATTGATGTAGGTAAGAACACTACTGGAATGCGTTCCTCTAAAGTGCAACCAATTTAAATTCAGGTCATTTCCTGTATTAAAATGATAGCCTCCTTCCAGCAAAAAACCCCAATCCCAAGAGGATTTAATCGTATTGAACGTCTGGGTAATTGTGCCATCTGTTTGGAAATGATTTATAGTCAATGTAGGATTGAGCAAGTCTGAATTAGTGTTTGGTTGTAAATATAAAGCGCTAATACCTATTTCCCATGCATTGCATGGACAGGGAACGGTAACATCATCAGTTTCGCAAGAGGGTTTGATTACCCCCATAGCCCCAGCATGCAGCAAACTGGTATTTAAGGCAATAAATAGCAAAGCTCCTGTTTTTTTCATAAAGTCACGGTCTCCTTGTGTTTTTAACTATTATTTAATAAGTTTCTTCATTAAGCAATGAGAGAATCATTTATTTAGCCTAGCAAGCTTCTCCCGCCATCCACCTTAAGTATCTGCCCTGTGATATAGGGGTTTTCAGCCAAAGCTAAAACCGCCTGGGCTACATATTCTGGATCTCCATGTTTTTTTAATGGTGTTTTCGCAATAATTTCGTCTTTTTTTTCTGGAGTGAGCGTATTGAAATGCTCAGGCCAGGCGGTTGCACCTGGAGCAATGGCATTGACCCTGATTTCGGGAGCAAATTCGCGGGCCAAGCTTTTCGTTTGCATTTCCAAAGCAGCCTTGCTTTGGCAATACACTGAGTACCCTTTCAATGGTTTTTCTGCATGGGTATCCGTTAGGTTGATAATGGCTCCTGAGTGTTTGGCCAGTAATGGACGCGCTGCAAGACTCAGTAAAAAAGGTGCTTTAACATGGACATTAAAAAGAGCATCCCAATCCGTTGCAACAAATGCAGTAAATTCAGTACGGATAAAAACGGAGGCATTATTGACTAATAAATCCAAACGACCGCTCCAATCTTGTATGGAGGTAATGATCTCATCTGCTGCACACGCTTCGGTTATTTCTCTTTGTAAAACAAAGGCGCTGTTGGGTCGTTGCTCGTTTAAACTTGCTGCAAGAGAACGAGCTTCTTGCAATGAATGATGGCAATGAATGATTGTTCTATATCCTGCTGCATGCAGTGTTTTGACTGTTGCGGCACCAATACGACGTGCTCCGCCAGTGACTAAAGCAACCTTTGCTTCTTGTTTGTTTGTCGGATTCAATGTATGTTCCCTATTTTTTAGATTATCCTGGGTTTTACCTATTCAAAAGAAGCCCCTCTCCCTTTTGTGGGAGATGAGCAGGGGCGAGGCCCTCATCCGCCCTGACGGGCACCTTCTCCCCACAAGGGGAGAGGGGAATAATTTGCGCATGGCGGGGTTGCCCAGGTTTTTATCTGCAATTTTTTAAATGACTAACTATGAGTATATTACAAACTTTAAATACCTTACTGGCTCAACGCCAGTCAATTCCCTTTGTGGAATTCATGCAGTGTGCATTGTACGCTCCTAGCGAAGGATATTATAGTTCTGGCTTACAAAAATTAGGCGCACATGGTGATTTTATTACCGCTCCTGAGTTAACTCCTTTATTTGGTAAAACTTTAGCGAATCAATGCCAACAGGTGCTCATGACGCTTGAGTCTCCTGTTTTATTCGAATTTGGTGCGGGTTCAGGGGCTCTTTGTGTCGCTGTTTTAGAACAGCTCGAAGCGCAAAATGCTTTGCCAGAAGCATATTACATCTTGGAAGTCAGTGCCAATTTACAGCATCGCCAACGCGAACTTATCGCACAAAAGATTCCCCATTTAGCCCATTTAGTTATCTGGCTTGATCGCTGGCCGGAAGTCCCTTTTAATGGGGTGGTACTGGCGAATGAAGTCCTGGATGCGATGCCAGTACATCGTTTTATGAAAACCCAAGAAGGGATTATGGAAAGTTATGTCACTCTGAATGAGCAGCAGCAATTAACTGAGCGGTTCGAACCTTGCCATAATCAACGCTTGTTGGATTATATTAACAACAGGTTATCGTTGCCTGATGCGCCTTATCTCTCTGAAGTGAATCTTTTTATTGATGACTGGATTCTGAATATTTATCAGATGTTAAAGCAAGGGGTGGTGTTCTTAATTGATTACGGCTTCCCCCGCCATGAGTATTACCATCCAGATCGTAATCAAGGAACGTTAATGTGTCATTATCAACATCACAGTCATCCGGATCCTTTATTACATCCGGGAGCGCAAGACATTACTGCACATGTGGATTTTACCCATGTAGCAGAAGCCGGACAACAAGTGGGCTTTCATATTGCGGGTTTTACGAACCAAGCCTCTTTTTTGCTGGCTAACGGTTTGCTAAGCTTATTGAATACATTAGATGACGAGTTAGAGCAATTACGGGCAAAGCAAGCAATAAAACAGCTTACCCATCCTAGTGAAATGGGGGAGTTATTTAAAGTAATCGCCTTGAGTAAGAATGTAGAAGTTTCCTTAAACGGATTTCTATTAAATGATAAACGAGTGAGTTTATGAAGATAAAAAAATACCTAACCACAGTGGAATTACAAAAAGAGTCCATGAAATTTTCTGCTGGCCACACGACCATTTTCTCTGCAACTGAACGAGAACCATTACACGGCCATATGTATGGCGTTTATTTGGCACTCACCACGTGGGTTGAAGAAAATGGGATGACTTTTGACTATCGTTATTACAAAGAACGTATTCATAAATTATGTCGTTATTTAAATCAAACCTTTCTGATGCCGCAATTTTCTCCTTTTCTGGAATATGCTGAAGATAAAGAATATTATTATTTTACGTTTAACCACAAAAAAATCCCTTTTCTTAAAGAAGATGTGACTTTATTGCCCGTAACGAATATTACCGTTGAAGAGTTATCACGTTGGTTTGTGAATGAGTTAATTAAAGATAAGGCAGAGCTGGATCGACATCGTATTGAACAAGTGGTAGTTAAGGTGTTTTCCGCTCCGGGACAATCAGCGAGCCATCAATGGCAAAGAGTGCATGAATAACAGCGATCGCGAACATTCTAGTGGGAAAAATTCGGTGTCAACAACTCATGATATCTCCTTAGAGTGTGTCGATGAAGAACGCTCTGAGAACAAACCCCAGGACAACGTGACTGTTTATCAAGTCTGCATTCCACACACCCATCGAGATGGTTTTGATTATGTCGCAGAAGGTTTAAACCCCTGTATCGGTGCTCGAGTGTGGGTTCCTTTTCGCAAACAAACTCGCTTAGGGGTGGTCATCGGTAAAGTCAATTCTTCGTATGATGTGACTTCTCTAAAAAGTATTGGTGCGGTTATTGATGAGCAACCTTTAATCGATGAAGCCATGTTGGCTTTATGCTCCTGGATTGCCAATTATTATCAATCGCCTTTATCTGAAGTATTACCCCTGGCTTTACCTAAAAAATATCGATTAGGAGAACCTTGCCAATTACCTATGGGGGATTTTTATCAATTAGCATTACCTTTGGATGAGGCCCAAAAGCGTATCCCTGCCCGTGCGCGTAAGCAACTGGAGCTTATCGAATTCTTGAGTGCCCAAAAGGAACCCGTGGCGAAACATCGTTTAACCGAGCAGGGATTTAATTCCACGCAACTTTGCAACTTGCTTGCAGCACAAGTTATTTCTTTGTCCCAGCACATCATGCTGCCAGAAAACACAGAGGCGTCATTATCATCCCCCTTAACACTTAATCTCGAACAAGCTGCGGCTGTAGCGGTAATCACGCAAGCATTACCTCAATATCAATGCTTTTTATTACAAGGGGTTACCGGCAGTGGCAAAACAGAAGTCTATTTGCAGGTCATCGCGCAAATATTAGCACAGCAAAAACAAGTTTTGGTTCTAGTCCCCGAAATCGGATTAACCCCGCAATTAGTCTCACGTTTTACCGCGCGTTTTAAGCAGCCAATTGCTGTAATTCATTCCAGTTTGAATGAAACGGAGCGACAAGTTGCATGGCAATTGGCCAAGGAAAGCAAAGTACAAATGGTGATTGGAACGCGGGCTGCGCTGTTTACTCCGATGCCCAATTTAGGACTCATTGTCATTGATGAAGAGCATGATGCATCATTGAAGCAAATGGAAGGTGTACGGTATTCTGCCCGAGATGCGGCCCTAATGCGGGCGCATTTGGCCAACATCCCTATTATTTTAGGCTCAGCAACCCCTAGTCTTGAAAGCATGCATAATGTGAAGCAAAAGAAATACACCTTAGTACGTTTAAATCATAAAGCGCTTTCAATTACTCCGTTGCATTATCAACTCATCGATTTACGTTCGCAAACATTACAGCATGGTTTGGCAGCAACAACGTTACACGTCATTAAAGAGCATTTACGCAAACAAAATCAGGTACTGGTATTCATCAACCGTCGTGGGTTTTCCCCAGTTTTGTTATGCCATCAATGTGGCTGGATGGCTGACTGTCGTGCTTGTGATAGCCATTTAACTTTGCATAAACAGTTAGGACAGATGATCTGTCATCATTGTGGATTGACCCAAAAAACTCCAAGTCATTGCCACAGCTGCCATAGCATGGAATTGATTCCAGTTGGGGCAGGAACCCAACGCATCCATGAGTTTCTAAGCGCTTACTTCCCGGATACGGAAGTGGTGCGCATTGATCGTGATGCCGTACGTAAAAAAAACGCTTTACATGAGCATCTACACAAAATTCATCGAGGCGAGGCCCAGTTAATCGTTGGCACCCAAATGTTAGCTAAAGGACATCATTTTCCTCGTCTCTCTTTAGTGGTTATTCTTGATGCAGATGCGGGACTTTATAATCAGGATTTCCGAGCTCTAGAGCATTTAGGGCAGCTATTAATGCAAGTTTCAGGGCGTGCAGGGCGTGCAGACCAAGATGGCCAGGTTTTGATTCAAACGCATTTACCCAACCACCCTTTACTTAATTTATTGATTCAGCAAGGATATGATGCTTTTGCGGATGCATTATTAACTACCCGCCAACAAGCGCAACTTCCTCCTTTTCACTATTTGGCCATGATTAGGGCACAAGGAAAAGTTGCAGGGAGTGTATTAAAGTTTTTACATGCAGCGAAAGAGCAAATGCTAGAACACTCGATCACGGTGATGGGTCCAGCACCTGCTCCTATGCCACGTAAAGCCAATCAATATCGGATGCAACTGTTACTTAAATCCTCATCGCGAAAAAAATTAAAAAATGTGTTAACCCAATTACGAGAATGGCTTATGGGAAATAAATTAAGTAATGGTGTGCGGTGGAATGTGGATGTGGATCCTATGGATTTATCTTGAAGGAGGTCGAGAAGTGGCTGAGTCGAAAATTGAAGTACATAAAAAAATTTTTTCCATCGCTTGGGGAGATATGGATGCACTGGGGCATGTAAACAATGCGCGCTATTTTGATTATTTTCAGGAAGCCCGTATTGATTGGTTACGAGAACTCAAGATTAGTATGACTGAAAATACAGGGCCCGTAGTAATTCATGTTGCATGCACCTTTTTAAAACCGGTCATTTATCCGGCAACAGTGACTTTGTGTTCCCAAATTCACAGTCTGGGAAATTCCAGCATGATGATGAGCCACGATTTATACCAGGATGAACTATTGATGGCCCAAGGCAGTTGTAAAATTGTCTGGGTGGATTATACGCAAAATAAATCGGTTCCTTTACCTGATAAAATTCGTAGAATTTTTAAATAAAATCTCGCTAGAAATTAGCAACGACGTTGTTTTATCAATTTAAGTCTATACTCAATGGTATAAGTTTTAGGTGATGGAATAAACTTATGCAGATTTTATGTATTGAGTCTCAGCACCAACAACCGTCGAGATCACTCATTTTTAGTGATACGTTACACAAAATTGATCTGTCTGGTTATGAAGAGTCATTGCGTTTTTACACCACAAATAAAAGCGTTAATGTTTTTCGCGAATTAATCAATAACCTAGACATTAAGACAGCCCTATTTACACTATTAGGTTCTGGAGATTTTCATCATCTCTCTTATGTTTTGTTAGAACGAATTAAAGAACCCTTCAATTTAATTGTATTTGATAATCATACCGATTGTAGTTTCATGCCTCCAAGGTTTCATTGTGGTAATTGGCTTTACACCGCGGCGCAGCTGTCGCTATGCAAAAAGATCCTTCATATTGGTGCTACAAATGGATATTACTGGTTTGATCGGCTCTTCGGTTTAAACCAATTAATACGAAAAAAACACTTCATTGCGTTTTCAGCACAAGATGTGCAGAGTCAAGGAATGAAGGGTTATCAAAATGCATTACAACAAATTGATAGCGATTTACCAATATACATTAGTATCGATAAAGATGTGTTCTCAGCCCAAGAGGTTGATACAGATTGGGATCAAGGGATTCTAAAAATAAATGATTTTTTTGAAATGTTAGCTTTGTTAACTCAATATCGAATTATAGGCGCTGATATAAGCGGGGAGCGAACGGAGCCTGTTCATTATAAGAGCTTTATTAAACGGACCATGTCGCACTGGGAGCATCCCACGTTGCGGGCAATTGAGGATGATAATCGATTAAAACCTAATGAGCTGAACCAACGTATTATGGAAACGTTAGGAGTCAAATTAAATGATGGTGCTTGAATGGATTCCGTTATTTTTATTTTGCTCTTTACTCGAAGCGCTCGGTCAGCTGGCTTTTAAAAAATGTGCAGTTGCAAGCTCCTCCTTAGCAGGCATTGATTATTATTTGAGCCTTTTTAAAAATATTTATTTATTCATGGGCGTCTCGCTTTTTTTAATGGAATTTATAGCCTGGGTGTTTATATTGAGACATCTGCCCTTAAATATTGCCTTCCCACTAACCGGAATACAACAACTTATTGTTATCTTTTTTTCTTGTCTTTTTTTAAAAGAGAAAATAAATTTCGCACAATGGATCGGTGTGGGAATGATCATAATGGGGATAGTTTTACTGGAATAGGACTTGACAATATGATGAACAGACAACTTCCAAATTTTTTTGAAGGCAGGGATTGGCTTTCCCTTTACTTAAAACATCCCGACCCTCAATTCTTGCCTCAAGAAATCAACCTGGAAGATAATTCTTCTACTTATGTTTTTTTGGGAAAAGTGAATTTATCAAATTTACTTGAAACATCTATTCCACTCCCCTCCTTGTCAGTGCTTTTTTGGGGTAATCCCATTACCGATTTATTTCCCGCTTGCAACAGTACGAATGAAATTGAAATGCAAATTGAAAAGGTATTTAACCTTGCTAAAAGCCAGAACGTCTCTGCTATTGCGGTTAAAGATTTACCTGATGGTCATTTTCTTGAGGAAAGCTTAATAAAAAGAGAGTTTATCCCCATTGAGCATGATCCAATTTGGTATTATAAAGTGCCTATGAGCCTGGATGAATTTTTCTTTACCTTATCAAAAGGGAGACGAAGGGGATTAAAAAATAGATGGATGCGTTTTCAAAAAATGGTACAGGTAAGGGAAGCAACCCCTAATGATATTTCATTCATCATGACCGCTTATGAACATACCTGGCAAAAGGCCGTATTAAAATTAGAAAAATTGACCATCGACTTTTATCTGGCCGCATTGCGGAATGAACACTGTAAAATCTTTATTTATGAACATAATAATACACCTTTTGCCTTTACTTTACTCTACCTCAAAGATCAGATGATTTTTGATAAATATATAGGGAGTATCCCTGCGCTCGCGTATCAATTCTCTTTTTACTCAATGAGCATGCTCTACATATTAGATTGGGCAAAGAAACAAGGTTTTCAGTGGTATGTTGCAGGGCAAGGTAGTGGGGAATCTAAAAGAGCATTAGGATTTTCTGCAATTCCTTGTAAGATTTGGACTAAGCCTTTGAAACTAACTCGAGTACTCATGCTGCTCTCGAATAGAATTATTAAAACTCACTCCAAAAGGATTAGGTGCATATGAACGCTTTTTTGCTCTGGGTTTCATTGATCATAAGTGATACGGTTACTCAATTATTAATTAAAAAAGGCGCTTTAGTTGCCGTTGCTCAAGACCACTATGTCAATGGTTATATTGTTGCTGGCTATGCAACTTTGGTCATTTCCTTTTTTATTTGGATGAGTATCTTAAAAACTATGCCTTTATATCTGGCATTATCTGTATCCTCATTTGTCTATATACTCATAGCGCTCTCGTCCTACTTTATTTTGGGTGAAACGCTTACAGTAAAGATTTTTATAGGTACTCTACTTATTGGAGTGGGTGTTTATATTATTAGTTATAATTATTATGCATCTAAATAAATTTACCCTTCTTTGCGAAGCAACAATTTGCAATAGCACTCGAGCGGACCGACTATCGAGAATAGTTACCAGTTCAGAACGATATTTTTTGCCCGCTTGAGTACCTCATCATTTGATTCATTGCTTATTTAAACCGCAATTGGCGCTTTGATTGCGGGATGAGATTGATAATTTAAGAACTCAAAATCATCATAAACATAGGCAAATAATGACTGTGGTTTACGTTTAATATTTAAGGTAGCTAGGGGTAATGGTTCTCTGCTTAATTGAGTGCGTGCTTGTTCTAAATGATTAAGATACAGGTGGCAATCGCCGCCAGTCCATATAAAATCGCCCACATTGAGATTGCATTGCTGAGCAACCATGTGAGTGAGTAGCGAATAAGATGCAATATTAAAAGGTACACCTAAAAACACATCCGCCGAGCGTTGATACAATTGGCAAGAAAGCGTCTTGTCTGCCACATAAAATTGGAATAAAGCATGACAAGGCATTAACGCCATTTGATCCAACTCGCCAACATTCCAGGCACTGACCAGTAAACGGCGTGAGTCAGGATTGGTTTTGATTTGTTGCACCACTTCACTGAGTTGGTCAATCGTACGGCCATCTGGGGTTGGCCAATTTCGCCATTGTTTTCCATAAATAGGCCCTAAATCTCCATCGCTATTAGCCCATTCATCCCAAATAGTGACCCCATTCTCATTTAAATAAGCTACATTGGTATCTCCTTTTAAAAACCAAAGCAATTCATGCACAATACTGCGCGTATGCAATTTTTTGGTGGTCACTAAAGGAAATCCTTGGCGTAAATCAAATCGCATCTGATACCCAAAAACCGATAAGGTTCCGGTTCCTGTGCGGTCTGTTTTTTGGGTCCCGTGTTGTAAAATATGTTCTAATAAATTTAAATAAGTTCTCATCGTTTAAGCCACCATAACCAAAATCCAAGTAATAACATGGGGATAGATAAAATTTGTCCCATAGTCAACCATCCAAACGCTAGGTAGCCAAGCTGTGGATCAGGTTGTCGGAACAATTCAGCAATGATACGGCACACGGCATACCCCATTAAAAAAACTGCGGACACCCGTCCAGCAGGGCGCGGTTTACGCGCATAAATCCAAACAAGGAGAAATAAACCAATTCCTTCCATACCGAATTCATACAACTCAGAAGGATGGCGAGGCTGATTATCGACATGACTGTATACCATACCCCAAGGCATATCGGTCACTCGCCCCCATAACTCACCGTTAATAAAATTGCCGATACGTCCAGCACCTAAACCGATAGGGACCAGGGGGGCAATAAAATCGCCTATTTCCAGGAATGATTTTTTACTTTTGCGAGAAAAGAGCCAGAGAGCGGCAACAACACCAAGCAAGCCACCATGGAAGGACATTCCTCCTTGCCATATTTTAAATAAAGAGAGGGGATCATGCATCAATTCCGGGAAATTATAAAAAAGCATATAACCGATTCGGCCACCAATAATGACCCCTAGGGCCGCATAAAAAATCAAATCACTGATTTGTTCTGAAGTCCACTCCAGATGATAGTGCTTGTTCCGCCAATGAGCGAGTAACCAGCCACTTACAAAGCCAATCAAATACATTAAGCCGTACCAATGAACTTGTATTGGACCTATTGAAAATGCTACAGGATTAATGTACGGAAAGGTTAGCATATTTTTAAGTTCCTTTTTTTCTACTTTTGCGCCCAGGCGCACATGGTGCGATCAGGTTCTTATTCATAGGGACTTACCAGCGCGGATTAGGCCACCTAATCCTTCTTCCTCTAGTGCCTTTTGTAAATGAAAACGTATTTGCGCTGGATGTTCGAACTCCAATACTTCAGCAAGAATCTTGCGTGCATTAGCAATGGCTAAATTACGAATAACCCATTTCACGCGTGGTAAACTGGAAGAGTTCATACTTAGGGTATCAAAACCCATGGCGACCAATAAGATCACTGCTAAAGGATCACTGGCCATTTCACCGCAAATACTTACTTCGACCCCTGCTGCATGACCTCCTTCCACTACTTTCAGCAAAACACGCAACATCGCAGGATGCATGGAATCATAAAGGCCGGCAACACGAGCGTTATTCCGGTCGACAGCCAGAAAGTATTGGGTCAAATCATTGCTGCCTACAGAGATAAAATCAACTCGCTTGGCGATTTCTCGTGCCAAATAAGCTGCGGCCGGAACTTCAATCATGACACCTAACTTTGGTTTTTCGATGGCACAACCTTCTTCTAACAACTCTGTAAATGCTTGATCAATCAGATAAGAAGCTTCTTCAACTTCACTTAAATTGGTGACCATAGGTAACATAATCCGCAAATTATTCAACTCTTCGCTTGCACGCATCATCGCACGTACTTGCATCAAGAAGACATCGGGATGATCCAGTGTAACCCGAATTCCTCTCCATCCTAAATAGGGATTATCTTCTTCTACAGGAAAATAGGGGAGTACTTTATCGCCACCAATATCCAAAGTTCGCATGGTTACGGGGCGGGGGGCGAAGGCTTTCAATGTTTGCCGATAAATAATCGTTTGCTCATCTTCTGAAGGGAAATGATCCCGACTCATGAAAGGCACTTCTGAACGGTATAAACCGACACCCTCAGCTCCAACGCTCATCGATAAACCAGCATCCATAGCTAAACCGGTGTTTACTTGCAAAGAAACTTTATAGTTGTCAGTAGTTTCCGCAGGCTTATCCCGTAAACTGATTAGACTCTGGTTTAGTGCTTGTTCTTCTTGTTCCAGGAGTTTGAATTCTGCAAGTACGGATTTCGATGGGGAAATATAAACTTGTCCATAATATCCATCAACAACTATGGCGCGTCGGGAAATTGAATCCAATTTTAAACCACGAACACCCATGACGGTGGGTACCCCTAAGGCGCGCGCTAAAATAGCAACATGCGAGTTGTTGGAACCTTTGGCTGATATAACTCCAGCCAGGTATCCTTCAGGAACTTCAGCCAAGGCTGCTGCAGTTACTTCCTCGCCAACCAAAACGGTCCTTTTAGGGTATACAATCTCTTCTTGTTGTGACCACTGTAATGCGGCTAAAACACGACGGCCCAAATCGCGGAAATCACTGGCTCGCTCTCTAAGATACGAATCCTCCATATTTTCAAATTGGGCTATGTGTTTTTTAATTACGGTCGCTAAAGCAGCCTGGGCTCCAATTTTTTCTTTACGAATGATGTGTTCTACTTCAACACCTAGGCTGTCTTTATCCAAAATACGTAAATAAACGTCAAACAGGGCGTGTTCTTCTTCCCCGACAACCGATTTCATGCGCCTACTTAAGCGGTGCATGTCTTCACGAGTCGACTCCAGAGCTTCGTAAAAGGCATTAATTTCCTCATCCAATGTCTCAACTGGATTTTGTGGCACTGCATCAATATCTGCTTGCGGATATACAACCACTGCGGTACCTATCCCAATGCCAGGGACTGAGCCAATCCCTGCTAGAGCGGCTGTACTGGATTCAATTTTTTTAGTTACGCCCATAGGCTTGGGCTGGGTTAGTTCCGCTAACTCGCCTGTTGCCTCTGCATGAGCGATAATTCCCCCAAGTTGAGCTGCTAAGGTAATTAAAAAGGATTCTTCTGTATCATCGAAGTAACGTTGCTCTGTTTGTTGGACAATCAGGACGCCATAGAGTTTTCTATGCTGAATAATTGGAACGCCTAAAAATGCTTTGAGATGCTCTTCGCCCAATAACGGATTATGATAAAAATCAGGATGGGCAGGGGCATCTTCAAGATTTATAGGCTCTTCCCGCCGACCGACAAGGCCTACAAGGCCACTATCAAATGAGATACGGACTCGAAATTGTGCTTGCTTGTTTAAACCTTCTGTTGCAATAAGGACATATTCAGCGTGTTTGGTATCAATGAGGTAAACGGAAGCGGCCTCTGCATTAATGGCTTTATTTATTTGTTGCACTAAAATAACAAGCGCCTCAGAAAGCTGCTTTGCTGTAGTGACTTCTTGAACTATCCGTTTAAGTACTTTGAGCATCTATGCCTTTGATTACCTCTTTTGTAAATGGTCACCCTATCAAGGAACGGCCGTACGGAGTATATCTTGAATAAAATCGCTGCGAGAAATACTCCCGTGCGATTTTCGTTCAATCTATGCTCAAATTCAATCGTTCACCAACATTTTTAAATCGCAGCTGTCCTATGCTCTCTTTTTTCGTTTAATGCCATAGGGGGAACGACGATTTTTTTTCAACAAAGGCTCTAATTCTTTTAGCGCCTGAGTGTACACTTGGCGTTTAAAAAAAATAACCTGCCCTTCTGGCTCATGAAAATCAACCCATCGCCAGCTGTCAAATTCTGGTGAGTCACTCAAATCCAGTTTGACTTTCTGCTCGCTGGCAACGAGCTTTAACAGATACCATTTTTGTTTTTGTCCTATCACTAAAGGTTCGCTGCCATGACGCAGATATTGTTTAGGAAGTCTGTATTTGAGCCAGCGTTTGGTAGAGCCAATCACTTCAACATCTTCCTTATCCAAACCTACTTCTTCATGCAATTCCCGAAACATTGCTTCTAACGATGTTTCACCCGCAGCCAGACCGCCCTGCGGAAATTGCCATGCATCATGACCAGTCCTTCTACCCCAAAAAACCCTATTCTGTGCGTTGACAAGGATAATACCTACATTCAACCGATAACCGGCACGATCAATCACCATGATGTCACTGTTTAGATTAAACCGCTAATAGCTTGATTTTTCCATAAACTGCGAGAGCTTGGCAATTAAATCTGTAATTATTATTGAAAAAAGGTAACTACTCAACAAAATCTGTCTTATTTCTCTTAACATAAACGGCGCCTGTCCGCATCCGTACCCTAAAAAGTATGGCTTGGATATAGTCTCAAGAGTGACAATTACGAATCATCTCGATACTCACCAAATGGCGCGAGATTTTCGGCCGGTGTATAAGGTCATATCAATGGATTGTAATCCCTCTGTATGCATGACTCTACCCTCGATTCAATAAACGTATATAATTGGAACAAATATTTTGAGTTTAAAGCATATGAAAAAGAGAATTTTAATCATCAATACGGGCGGGACTATTAGTAGCATTAAGACAGAAAATGGTTATGAGCCCGCTGCAGGCTATGTAGAAGCTGCTTTGCAACAAATTCCTTTGCTCAAACATGAAGACATGCCTGAATATTCGATAAAAGAATACGACCCACTGCTTGATTCTTCGAATATGACGGTCTACGACTGGAATCGAATAGCACGTGATATAGCGGACAATTATGCCAATTTTGATGGCTTTGTGGTATTTCATGGCACAGATACTATGGCCTATACTGCATCGGCTTTATCCTTTATGTTGGAGAACTTGGGTAAACCGGTACTGATAACCGGCTCGCAGATTCCATTATCTGAAGTGCGTAATGATGCAATCGATAATGTGATCACGTCCTTATGGCTTTGTGCGAATCAGCCTATCCATGAAGTATGTATTTATTTCAACCAACATCTATTACGCGGGAATCGCTCACAAAAAATTAGTTCACAAGGGTTCAAAGCGTTTGACTCTCCGAATTATCCCCATCTAGCATCTATTGGGATTGAAATAAAAGTTCAGAAAAGCTTGTTGCTGAAACGACCGCAAAAAACGTTTCATTTACAAACAATAGAGCCACAGTTTATTGCCAATTTTAGATTATTCCCTGGCTTTGCTACCGAGGTTTTGACTTACATTTTAAATCAGCCCCTATGTGGTTTGATTCTCGAGACATACGGCGCAGGGAATGCACAAAATAATGATCCTCGTTTTTTAAAATTGCTGAAGGATACTTGCGCCCGAGGGGTAATCATTGTCAATTGCACCCAATGCCAACAAGGTGGTGTGGAAATGAGCCAATACGCGACGGGACATTCTTTAAAGAAAGCTGGAGTGATCAGCGGCCATGATATGACTCCAGAAGCAGCTCATTGTAAGTTATTGTATTTACTGAGTAAACGATTAGAAATTTTAGAAATAAAAAAGCTGATGGAAACCGATCTTTGCGGTGAATTGACTTCTTAGCTAAATAATTTTCTATCCAGGCTACCAAACGATTCAAAATTTTCCCATCTCCCAGCGGAGAGATGGGATTTTTAACGCCGCAAATTACATTGTTAGCGCTACTTTCTCTTCTTCCTTTTCTTTTTTATCGTGGGCTCGGGCTTCAATTTCTTCAAATGCATTGTCCATTGCAACTTTTAATCGCCCACGACTTGGTTTTATCGTGGGCGCTTTGACACGTGCAACAGCGATCAAAGTGACTTGCACCGGTATCGAGTCAATGGGTTTGGATTCTTCGCAAATTTCAGCATTTTCTCTATGAATAGCTTGTATTGCTTCAATAACAAATGTCTTACGTAAACTTTTATAATCCGGTTTGTCTGGATCTAACCCCCCGAGTTTTTTCTTACAGATGAGAATATTTTTCATCAGGCACTCTTCTTTTTTGGCTCTGATTTCTATCGCTGTAGAGTTACTAATGGAATTGGTCACTTTTTCATATATTTTCGCGAGCATCCCTTCTTCTGGTGGACAAATAATATGTTCGCCCAAATAATAGGCTGCATGAGCGCACAGTAGATTAAACGGATCATCATCATCAGCGACATCGATAAAAGTAAAGGATTTTTCACCGTTTTCACTTTTCTCATTTTTCTCAGATTTCTCTACGAGACAACGGTAGAATCGATCCAGGGTTGAATTAAGGTTAGCTAAGGTGCTATTCAAATCACCGCGGCTCCATGACTTTTTTGCACGCATCCCTTCAACTGCGCTATCTATGTCGCTAATGAGTCCCTGCAAAGCGGTTAAATTTTCTTTATCTGTATCTTTTGCTACAAAGTCTGCAACTAATTTTTGCAGAGTACGGGTTATATTTCTTTGCTGCTCAGAATGTTTGGTATCTCGAAAAAATCCATATAACATCCCATTATCATCAGCAATTGAATCTTCAATTGATTTATTTAAAACGCGGTCAATAAGTGCTTGGACTGTTCTAACAAATATGGTCATCGCTCTACTCCTTGAACTGTAATTTAGTTATCATACCTGTACTATTGAGACAGACTTTTCATTGCATAGCTGTCATTGTGCTTAACCTAGGAATTCATAACTCCATGAACTTACAAATTATTATTTTAGCTGCAGGACAAGGCAAACGAATGTATTCTAGTACCCCTAAAGTACTTCACCAAATTGCTGGGAAGCCTATGCTGACTCGGGTAGTAGAAACCGCACAACAACTAAATCCTGATGTAATTCATGTTATATACGGTCATGGTGGTGAACAACTTAAGAACTCACTCCCTGACTTACCTGTGCATTGGGTCTATCAAGCAGAACAATTGGGTACTGGACATGCAGTCATGCAAGCCTTACCGTTTATTCCACCACAAACACAAGTACTTGTTTTATCTGCTGATGTACCACTTATTCAAGCAAATACGTTGCACGCTTTAATCGAATGCAGCAATACAGCAAATTCCTATAAATCCGTTTTGGCACTTTTGGTTGCTCATCTCGAAGATCCTAGCGGTCTTGGACGTATTATTAGAGACAACCAAGGTGAAGTTTCCATCATTGTAGAAGAAAAAGATGCAAATGAGCAAGAAAAGAATATAAAAGAAATTTATTCTGGGATTTGTTGCGCATTATCTGATGACTTGGCCTCTTGGCTGCCCAAACTGGGTAATGACAATGCTCAGTCTGAGTATTACCTAACGGAAATTATTGCTTTAGCGGTTGCCAGTCAAACCCCAATTAAAACACTGAGTGTAAAAGATAGCGCAGAAATTCAAGGTGTCAATAACCGGTTACAATTGCAGCAATTAGAACGCATATGGCAGGTGCGACATGCAGAACAATTATTGCAGCAAGGGGTGATGCTTGCTGACGCCAATCGCGTTGATGTACGCGGTGAGTTAGTCTGTGGTAAAGACGTATTCATTGATATTAACTGTGTATTTAAAGGAAAAGTAGTGCTTGGCGATGGCTGCTCTATAGGTCCTAATTGCGTACTCACCGATGTCAGTTTGGGAGCAGGTTGTGAGATTTATGCTAACAGTGTTTTAGAGGGGTGTACTATTGCGAATGATTGTACCATCGGCCCTTTTGCGCGCTTAAGAACAGGCACCGAATTGGCGCCACACTGTAAGATAGGTAATTTTGTGGAAACCAAAAAGGCTGTATTTGATGAGGGTTCTAAGGCAAGTCATTTAAGCTATTTGGGTGATGTAACTCTTGGAAAACAAGTGAATGTGGGGGCTGGTACGATTACCTGCAATTACGACGGAGTGAACAAACACAAAACCATTATTGAGGATGGCGTTTTTGTCGGTTCAGATACTCAGCTCGTTGCTCCAGTAACAGTTGGTGCCTATGCAACTATAGGCGCCGGCAGTACGATTCGTAAAAACGTACCCCCTGGTGAGTTGACACTCACTGAATCAAGACAGAAAACGGTTTATGGCTGGAAGAGACCGGTGAAAAAATAAGTGCTCACGCTGGATGACTGGAAAGTCAGATTTGCGCTCAACCCAAGCGAAAATCTGACTTTCCAGCCAAATTCAATGACACTCCTAAGCCCGTCATCCCGAAGTAGTGAGGGAGCTCCACTTTGTAGCACGTTGATTACTCTCTTGGATGACGTCAAAATCCTCCGAGGTCGCGCCTCAATCATACTGTAAAGCCAGTGACTTGTTTTTTTCCATATAAGCACAGAACCACAAAATAAATGGTAAAAAAATCAAGGCCATAAATAATTTATAATGCCAAACATTTGCTACTAAATTAATAATTTGATCATACGGATAGATGCCGCCGAATAGTAAACTATAGTCAATCAAACATAATAAAGAAGTAGAACAAAAATTAGCGATTAAAATACGTAGTGGACGATGAAAGCTCCATTTGGAATGTTTCAAATAATGGAGCAGCATAGCATTACTGATAAACCCAATAAACAAGGTCAGAGAAGCAGTGGGTAATCTCTTCAACATAATGTAGTTGTAAAAAGGATTCAAATTAAAAAACGTTGGAGAGGGCAAGGCTACAAGCCCCATCAGTAAAACATCGAAGGTAAATTGGGTGGCAATGAGTATCAGGCATAATTTTAGATTGACTCGATAACCCCAAAGTTCACCGAGAATGGTACTAATTACTAGGGTAATGGGAAAAAATAATGAGCTTGCCGAGAGCACCATATATTTATTGATAATGGTTACTATTCTGTATTCGCATGCCAAACAAATAAGCATGACCACAATCGCAATACAAATAAAGTAATGATATAAGGGTAACTCCTCTCTGCCGCGGTCAGGAAAAAATAAGTTTTGGTGTTTCAATAATAAAGTCAGATAGAAAACACCGATAAGCAGCAGTATCAGTGAGGTAATCATCAATGAATCAATAAAAATGAGTTTGAAACTTTGAAGATGGGTTCCAGAAAATAAGAGAAAAAAGTCCAGTCCAAAAAAACTGATGCCACCTAATACTGCAAGAAGCATGCATTGCTTGGGAGTGGGTGACGATTTACTGGATTTAGGATAAACCAAGAGATGGGGCAGGTAAAAGCTCAAGGCAAAAGCAATCGTGGTGGCAAAGAACTTTTTAGGTATGTCTTCAAAAATAATTTGATAAACCGAATTATCATGCATGTACTCCGCTGCGGGTAAATTGATTAGGACATAAACGCCAATACAATAGAGATACAAGGTCATTAGAGACATATTGAGCATGTGTCTTTGCTCTTTAATCGTGCAATTTCTTAATGCTAATAAATACAAGCCTGCTATAAGTGGGCAGATTAAACCATTTACAGAAAATATTAGCCCTTGAATAAGTACAATTTTAAAAGAGACATTGATTAATAAAATCAGGGAGGTAATTACACCTACAGTCAGAAACAAAAAACAGCGTGAATGCTGTGAAGGCAATGATTGATTCATATTTATCGGATTTCCATAATTGTTCCTTGGCCTGTGCTGATAATTGCCCTGTAATGAACTAATTCGCGCGTAAATATAACACCATTGCATTTAATATGGCAATAGTTGGCCAGTTTTGCTTAAGGCAGGGATTCTGTGGGCTTAAAAACGGAATTTTTTATAGAAAACAGGCATAAATTAAAATGTTCACGAGAGTAAGAGGAGCGCCGATTTTTATGAATTCAAAGAAACCAAAGCCTCTAACACCTCTTTTCTCACAATTTTGAATGATAATAATATTACTTGCTGCTCCTAAAATTGATAAATTGCCTGCAATGGTACTTCCTGCCGCTAAAGCCAATAAACTTGAATCAGAAACACAATGGTGCAGGAGTAGTGGTAAATATAAGACGACTAACGGCACATTGGAAATAAATTGACTTAGAATGATGCTGATTATCAAGATAACAGGAACTGCTGTAACCGAAAGTTGAGCATGATTGATTCGCGTTTGAAAGAAACCACTATCCCATACGCTTTGCATCAGAATAAAAATACTCGCGAAAAAAATCAAAGTGCCCCAATCCAAACGTTTGAGGAGTTCCCATCGGAGTTTACTAAAAAAAATTGGCAAGGATGAGATAAGTGCCAGGTAACTAAAATTTAAGTGGATAGGTGATTGTATGGATTCAAAAATTATTTTAAGACTGATTAGAAAAAAGAAAATGATGAGGCTCAATCGAACTAGGGTTATTGTATGATGATCATTGACAGACTTAGGAATAGGCTTTTCTATAGGTTCATTTAGGATTTCTCGATATAAAAAATAAATAAAAAAATAAGTAATGATAAGATTTATTACAGTGGGTAATGCCAAGAGTCTTATGAATTGAAAAAAAGGCGATGGCATGTTTCCTTTTACAGCAATCAATAAATTTTGTGGATTACCGATGGGAGTGAGCGTACTGCCAATAGTGATTGAAAAGGCCAGTGCAAAAAGTAGCGGTTTAATTAACTTTTTATGTGATTGACACAATTGGAGAATAATGGGGGTGCCGATGATGGCAATTGTATCATTCATAAGCAAAGAAGCACTTAAGCCCAGAATAAACAGAATAACGATTAAAGCCTGTTTTCCTGTGTGGGCATGAAAAAATATTCTATCAGTTAGCTGTTCTAGATAACCACTGTCTTCGGCTGCTTGGGCGATGAAAAAAACCCCAAACAGATAGAGCATCACCTCCGGTTCAATTGCGGCAATTGCCTGAATTGGAGTGATTTGCCGCAATAATAGCGCTAATGCAGCACCTACCGTAGTTATTAGCCAAATGGGAATGATGACATGACTCATTCTACGAATAGCAATTCCAATTAAGGTGATGAAAAGAATCAGGATTGCTGCAGGCATTCTTTAATCACCTTAATTGATTAGTTGTATTCGAGTGACGCATATTCCTGTGATGATTGCGAGGCAGATAGTTCTTCATTTTTCGGTGGTAGGCTACCAGCATTACCTACGAGCTTAGGGCGCTGTTTGGTAGAAAATAAACTGTTGGCGGTGATTAAAGTCCCAGTTTTTTGGGGAATTAATCGTTTCGCATCTGTCACCGAGGGTGCTCTTACTGTTTTCAAATCATCTGCAGGAGGCAGAACTTTAGTTAGCGACTCAGGGGGAAGCTCAATGATCCTGCCTGTTTCATGTAAACCCACTTTCGAATTTCCTTTTGCCAAGATGACCTCGTAAGCTACATTGTTTCGTTCTAGCCATAATTTAAGTGCAGTAACAAACGTCCAAAAGTCTTCCTTTTTACTCAAGGATAATAGAAATTCAGATAATTTTATAGGTAAGCCGAACCGGTAGTTTAATAAAACCGGAAGGGTATATTTAACAGTGGCAGCAATAGGCTTATGCGCTGTGGTAAGTGATTTAACTGGTTTTGCCGCTTCCACTATCTCTAGAATGTAGAGTAAATCACTGCGTATGTCAGGCCAAAATTGTTTAATCACAGGATCATTGACTGCATTTTTAGGGCTAAGAAACATATTGGGTAAAAGAACTCTTGCCGTTTTCTTGAAAAAACCGGGTTGTGTGACTTGTACTTGCTCTAAATCACTTTCTAGTATGTTCGTCAAGAATTTAAAAACGGTGGATAGAGGGATGAATGGTTTTGAGCCTGGTGGCTGTTTAAAATCAATAGGTATTCTTTTCATCAATCCTGCAAACGCAACATCAACAGCAAATCGTTTCATACGATCAAAAATAACTAAAGGGTCGACAGGTATTGCGCCTTTTGCGGATCGAACTAAGGGTAAAGCCATGTACGATGCAAGATTAATATGTGTCAAAAGGAGTAAATGGCGTAAGGTTCTGAGGTAAAGATAAGGAGGAGTTCCCACCGTGGACTCAAGCCCATAATCCATCAAAGTTGACGCGGCGGTGTAGGTTAAACCCAAAGACAGTATCGATTCTGACTTCATGGCCTTATGCCGCTCGCAGCGTTCTGGTGTGGCCATACGCGTAATATATTCACCATAAAAATAGATGGCTAATACCCAAGAAATTTGTTCGCCACCATAAGGAAATTTGCTAATTCCCCAAAGTAAGAGATCATTTAGCATCAATACTAAAGGCTCACGCAGAGAACCTTTAAATTTACGTTTAAAATTACAATCTTCTTCTGTTTCGCCGCAGAGGGTTGGAGGCGGAGGAGTCTGTTTTCCTTTGTGTTCATTAAAAGCTGAGGAACCAAATACATCAAGAGCCAAAGTATGTGCTATTAATTTAGGTGCTTGTCTGTAGGTATATGCCTGAACTCCATAGTTTATTAAAGCCAAAGTCGGTAAAACTAAGGAGTAGGGTGACAGCCCAGTTGTTGAATCTTCTTGATAGTTCTGGCGAACGTAGTTTTGTATTCCGTTGTTGACAAAATGTACTGTAGCTACGGGTAAAACATCATAGAAAAGTATATTTCCTGCTCCATTGACGATTTTCATCACTGGCGGCGTAACTACAGCAGGAATCGCCTCACGTAAAGCTAAAACTTGCTCAACTACATAAAATGCTGTATTCGCAGCATAGGTTATGGTTTGCTTTATCGGTGCATTATTCCAAACCCATGTTGCTCCATTGCCAAATGATTTGGCTCCATTAACGGTAGATGTCCACCAGCTCATATGTTTGCCCTCCCTGCAACAACGAAATTTTATTGTAGGGGTAAAAATTCAGAAATGCTAGTCTTTTTCTCATGAAGCGCAGGAACATAACATGTTGCTACGATTCTATTAAGATCAATTTGTCTAAAAACAAAGTGGGTTATTCTTTATCTTTCAGCTCAACGATTTCAATGTCATTACTGATTAATTGACTCTTCCAGGGCAAGTCATGATAAGTTTGACCTTTTTGCAGGGGTAAGATGGGGTATTTGATCACATCAAAAAAGGGGGACAGATCAAAGTCGCTAGGGGTATAAAGACGGGGATTTCGGTGGATTAAGGCATAGCCTGTTTTATCTTTTTTTATCAGCGGCAAAATAGGGTAGTTTACCGATTGAAACACATAAGCAATCATCGAAGAACATATATCCTCTGTGGGTTGCAACATATTGTGCTGGAATAAAGAAGAGCGCCACTTACGTGGAAAAAAACTCCAAGGAAAAATAAAGCGTGCCAGATCAAAAAGATGCCTTAAACTGTAGTATTTGCCAATTTTATGAATGGCGGCAGCAATCACTTTTTCTTTATCCTCGGGGAGAAGTAAGGACGGTCTTAAAATGCGGATGTGATCATTTTTATATTCATCAACACAGGAAATGCGAGTTCCTTCGCCAAGGACACTCTCTATGATGAGCTGATCTGAAGTCAGATTTGGAGAATTTTTTTGTACTATTTCACGTAAAGACGGATCAGTAATGTCCTCAAGGCGCCCAATATATAAAGCAGCGTGAGTCCAGGTACTTTCGGAAATGAGGCGAATAATATTACCCATACGGGTATGGCTTTCTACCAAGAGCACATCTCCAGGTTTTATTTCCTGGGTGAATTGCTCGAAATCATACAGATAGGTTCTTTTGGTTACGTTATCTTCCTTTGATAAAAATTGGTAACATTTTAATAAAATGAAATTTATAAAAGTGTTTCTAGTGCTTTCTTTCATTGTTGTTGTCCGTAACTTATATTTTTATCCAACCCTCATCCGCCCTGCGGGCACCTTCTCCCCTGGGGGAGAAGGGATATCTCTTAGCTTAATGGCAGTGGCGTAATTGTTCACAGCCATCAATGATGCAATATTCCCTCTACCCCTTGTGGGACAGAGCTGAGGTGTGCGCCCTCAATTTCTCATCCGCCTGCGGGCACCTTCTCCCTTGGGGAGAAGGGATATCTCTTAGCTTAATGACAGTGGCGTAATTGTTCACAGCCATCAATGATGCAATATTCCCTCTACCCCTTGTGGGACAGAGCTGAGGTGTGCGCCCTCAATTTCTCATCCGCCTGCGGGCACCTTCTCCCTTGGGGAGAAGGGATATCTCTTAGCTTAATGACAGTGGCGTAATTGTTCACAGCCATCAATGATGCAATATTCCCTCTACCCCTTGTGGGACAGAGCTGAGGTGTGCGCCCTCAATTTCTCATCCGCCTGCGGGCACCTTCTCCCTTGGGGAGAAGGGATATCTCTTAGCTTAGTGACAGTGGCGTAATTGTTCACAGCCATCAATGATGCAATATCCCCTCTCCCACAGGTGGGAGAGGGGTAGGGGTGAGGGTGTTCTTCTTCCCCTATAGAGAAAAAAAATTCTCTTATAAATTCTTATCCGCGTACTCACAAAGCTCCTGGATGATGCATGTCTTGCAGTGAGGGCTTCGTGCCGTACACACGTATCGTCCATGCAAAACCAGCCAATGATGGGCATCTTTTAAAAATTCAGGATCTATGTTTTTTACGAGTGCTTTTTCCACCGCTAAAGGGGTTTTCCCTTTAGCAAGTCCAGTCCGATTTGCTACTCGAAAAATATGGGTGTCTACTGCAACAGTGGGTTCACCAAAGGCTGTATTTAGAATGACATTGGCGGTTTTGCGCCCCACTCCAGGTAGAGACTCCAATTCTTCACGTCCATTGGGAACTTGTCCATCATACTTTTTAACCAACAAAGCACAGGTTTTGATAATATTTTGTGCTTTGCTGTTATAAAGACCGATTGATTTAATATATTCCTTTAATTGTTCCAGTCCCAAATCTAGAATATCTTGAGGCGAGTTGGCAACAGAAAATAATTTAGCGGTTGCTTTATTGACGCCAGCATCCGTTGCTTGTGCTGATAAAATGACCGCGATTAATAACTCAAAGGGAGAATGATAAACTAATTCAGTCGTTGGATGAGGATTTTGCTCACGAAAGCGTACAAAAATTTCTCGACGTTTTAGCTTATTCATAATTTTTTCGCTTTTACACGTGCCAATGCTTGTTGAATGTAGTCTTGCTTAGCCTGTATGTCTTGAGTTTTATCTGCTTTCAAAGCAAGTTGGCGTTTTTCTCTATAAGCTTGTTGCTTTTCATGTTCCTCGCGCAATAAACGGGTTTGTTTCGCATGAAAACGTGTGCGTGCCAAATCTTTATCGTAATGCACCTCAGGTAAAGTAACCATCTCAATGCAATCAACCGGACAGGGTGCGACACACAAACCACAGCCGGTGCATTCATGTTCGATTACGGCATGCATTAATTTGCCACTGCCAATGATTGCATCGACTGGACACGCTTTGATGCATTTGGTACAACCAATACACTCTGCTTCACGAATGACTGCAACCGATGGCGCTCGAGTCTTTGCAAGTGCGTCTGGCAAATAAGGAGTTGGGTCAACCTGCAATAATGCTCCTAGCGCTTTGACGGTGGCAACTCCTCCAGGAGGACATTTATTAATCGTGGTTGTCCCTTGAGCCAAGGCTTCAGCATAGGGTAAGCAACCAGGAAAATCGCATTCACCGCATTGAGTTTGGGGCAAAAGCACGTCAATTTCTTTAACTGAGGCCATTGTACACCTGTTTGGATTGCTCCAGCATGGCTAGTATTTTTTCCTTTTCAACACGCACCATTAAGGGCTGGAAAGTATTGAGATGGTGATTCAATAAGGGATGATCAAGTGCATCCCAAGTAAGCGGCGCGCAATTCAAAAAGTCTTCCGCGGCTTTTGCCATCAGCGGCAATACCGGCTTTAAATAAGTGATGAGGATGCGAAATAAATTAATTCCCATGGTGCAAATGTCTTGAACTTCAGATAAACGTCCTTCCTCTTTGGCCAAAACCCAGGGTTTATTCATATCAATGTACTGATTTACTTTATCGGCACAATCCATGATGTGGCGAATAGCGCGTGCGTAATCACGAGAAATAAAAGATTCGATGACCTCCGCACGCATTTCCAGCAGTTCTGCATACAGCTGCGGATCACTTAAGCGGTCACTGAGACGATTATCAAAGCGTTTATTAATAAAACCGGCACAACGACTGGCGATGTTGACCACTTTACCCACCAAATCAGCGTTGATGCGATTGATAAAATCATCAAAATTTAAATCCAAATCATCAACACGGCCATTGAGTTTGGCAGCAAAATAATAGCGAAGGTATTCAGGATGTAAATGGTGTAAATAAGTTCGCGCTTCAAGGAAAGTCCCACGTGATTTAGACATTTTTTGACCGTCAACAGTCAAAAAGCCATGGGTATAGACTGCTGTGGGCATGCGATGACCACTGGCAGCAAGCATGGCGGGCCAAAATAACGCATGAAAGTAAACAATGTCTTTACCTACGAAGTGGTACAATTCGGTTGCGGAGTCCTTATCCCAAAACTCACTAAAGGAGATATTCTTCTCGTCACAGTATTTCTTAAAACTGGCCATATACCCAATAGGGGCATCAAGCCACACATAGAAGTATTTGTCGGTAGTCCCAGGAATAGGAAATCCAAAATAGGGCGCATCGCGCGAAATATCCCATTGTTTTAATCCGGCGGCAAACCATTCATCCAGCTTGTTCGCTACTTCTGCTTGCAAGTGACCACTCCGGGTCCATTCTTTTAAGAGATGCTCATAACGAGGCAAATCAAAAAAGTAATGCTCTGAATCTTTTTCTATAGGTTTGGCACCAGAGATAGCAGATACCGCATCGATGAGATCCGTCGGGGAGTAGGTTGCACCACATACTTCACAGTTATCGCCATATTGATCTTTAGCACTGCATTTGGGGCATGTTCCTTTGACATAACGATCGGGCAAAAACATTTGTTTTACGGGGTCATAAGCCTGGCGTATGGTTCTTTTTATTATTGAGCCATTTGCTTGCAATGCCTCGTAAATTGCTGACGCCAATGCCTGGTTTTCTGGGGAGTGGGTGGTGTGATAGCAATCATAATCAATGGCAAAGGCTTTGAAGTCTTGTTCATGGCTTAACTTAATTTCAGCAGTCAACGCTTCTGGTGTAATCCCCAGTTGCTCTGCTTTCAACATAATTGGGGTCCCATGCGCATCATCGCCACAAATGCTGATGCACTCGATGCCCGACATTTTATGGGTGCGCACCCAGATATCCGTTTGAATATGTTCGACTAAATGACCAAGATGTAAATGGCCATTTGCATAGGGTAAGGCGCTGGTTACCAGCATTTTACGTTGTTTTGCCATCAATGAGTTACCTGCTAGTATAAAATGAGAGATTATAACGCATATGAGTGATAAATGCTGTAGGTAACTGAGTTATTGCTGGGGTCTTAATGATAGGCATGTTTTACTATCAGGCGCGTCATGCGCACGGCATTGGCGAATTTTAATTGGATTGCCGCCCTTTTGCGTGTACCAATAAAAAAACGCGGCCTAGGCCGCGTTTTAGCGTAATTTACAGTCAGTAGACTAGATATTGCTTGCAACCTTTTGTCCAGTTTGATGAGCATCTAAGTCCAGACCACCAAGCAAATCTTCTTCTGTTCGTTTTTTAGGAGCATCAGTAGTAGTTACACCAAGTGGTGGAAAGTGACGTACTGTTGTATCTTTCTCTTTCTTTTCACCTTTAGAAGAACCTAAAGTGCTGAGTGCGCTAGGAGAATTTGGTGTGAAAGGTGCTTCTTCCTGCTCATCATTTTCAATAGTTGAAGCGAGCGAAGAATATTGGCGTTTAGCACGAAACTCTTTACAACAGCCTGAAACCCATTTAGCAAAGTTGCCAACAGCAGCACCTAAATAAGCTACAGTAGAAGCAGCTACAAAAGATACGGCAGAAGCAAGACCGATTTGCGCAAGAGCGTTAGCGCCAACGATACTTGCAATCGAAATACCGTAGACTGAGAATGCAGCAACAGCAGTTAAAGCAGCAGGCCACAAGAATAAAGTAAGAGCAACAGCACCAGCAACAGCTAAAGAAGCCCAAGCAGCAACAGCAATCGCTTTCTTGTGCGCACTTAAAAAGTCAGCAGCTGTACGAGTAAGAGCTTTAATACCATCCCCTACCAAGCCAACTACAAGCTTGATGGCGTCAACTAAATAGCCAACTAGACCACGATTAACCGTAACTTGACCGGTTTTTTTATCTTTTTCAGTAGAGCCTAGTAAGAATTTAGCAATGCCGGTAAAAGCAGTAGCTGGTGCATAGGCAAGCCCACTGAAGAAATTTCCGATGCTTTTTTTTGTTTGTTGTGAAAATAATGCCATGTTTTACTCCAAGGTTATAAATCACGGCGGATAATAGCAATGTTTTTGCAATATGTGAACCAAAAATGCTCAGTTTGTTGTAACAAAAGTGTAAAATTATTTGATTTTTTGGAGTCAATAGTTTAAAAAAAGTTCAAATAATTACCTTATTGAACTTTAAGAGCAATTATTGATCTATTGATTCTTTAGTTATCAGTTAGGGACTATTAATACCTGGTTTTAACCGATATTCCTTATCGGTTTGATGAATTACGGTATAGCGTAGGGTCAGCAACCCCAGCTCCGATAAATCCACGCTGTCTAAACGTACAACTGTCGCAATCACCGCACGCTTCGCCAGCATCATTTGCCTGATAGCATGAAACCGTTAAGCTGTAATCAACGCCTAAGCTTGTTCCTAATTGAATGGTCTGTACCTTACTCAAATGCTGTAAAGGCGCGTGAATCGAAAAATGATCCCCAGTGACTCCAGCTTTGGTTGCCAAATTAGCTAAAGTTTGAAACGCATCGATAAATTCGGGACGACAATCCGGATAATGCGAATAATCCACAGAGCTTGCCCCGATAAAGATATCTCGTGCCCCTATGGATTCAGCAAGGCCTAAGGCCATTGCCAAGAACATGGTATTGCGAGCAGGAACATAAGTGACGGGAATCTCAGAGCCCCCCTGAAAAGCTGGTACTTCTATTGTGGAATCAGTCAAAGCGGAATTGCGGAACAGTTCTGTATCTAAAGAAACAATATGATGTTTGGTCACTTTATAATGTTGCGCAATACGCTGTGCGGCGAGCAACTCAGCAGAATGCCTTTGTCCATAAGCAAAACTCAGTGCATAGCAGGAAAAACCCTTTGATGTGGCTAAAGCCAGACAGGTCGTTGAATCCAGACCACCAGACAGTAAGACTACCGCTTTTTTCATAATATTAATGTCTCCGTGAAGAATTTAGCTATTTTATAACCTATACAATAAACCTCAGAAAAAGAGAGGGTTTCTGTCCCGCCTTATCGAGCAGTTACCTTTTTTTAGGTCAAAAATGCTGTTAGAATGCTGCAAATTATGCCATAACATGGGACCTTATGACGACTACTCTTTATCCTGTTATCCTCGCTGGTGGTTCTGGAACTCGTTTATGGCCGTTATCTCGTAAAAATTACCCGAAACAATTTCTGGCCTTAAATGGAGAGTTATCCCTATTACAGCAAACGGTAAAAAGGGCTCAGAACTTGGTGAGTACTCAATCTCTTATAGTGAGTAATGATGCTCATTATTTTCTTTGCCAGGATCAATTAAATCACTTTACCCAGTCAATGACTTATCTGCTGGAGCCTTGTGCCCGCAATACCGCTCCGGCGATTGCCTGTGCTGCTCATTATTTATCGCAAATAGCCGGCCCCGAGGCAGTGATGTTAGTACTTCCTTCAGATCATTGGATAGCGGATGATCAGGCATGGCAAGAGGCGATGTTGGTCGGGGCGCAATGTGCACTGGAACATCAGGTTTTAGTCACATTTGGTATTAAACCGGATAGCCCTAAAACAGGATATGGCTACATAGAAGCGGGCATGCCACTAACGGATAAGGTGCAGCAGGTTTTAAGTTTCAGAGAAAAGCCAGCCATTGAGGTGGCAAAAGAGTTTATCGCCAGCGGCAATTATTTTTGGAATAGCGGCATGTTTGTATGCCGTGCTGATGTCTATCTTCAGGAGCTAGTTGAATACCAACCTGATATTTATTATTTTAGCCAGCAAGCGGTTTTAAAAGCCCAGCATCATCATGATTTTTTACGTCTCGATCTCGAGTGCTTTTCGCGTTGTGAAGCAGAATCAATTGATTATGCGATTATGGAAAAGACTAATAAAGCAGCAGTTATCCCTGTTTCCATGCAGTGGAGTGATTTAGGTTGTTGGTCTGCAGTTGCCGATGCAAACATACCTGATCAAGATGGAAATACGGTGACTGGAAAAGTGATTGCTCAGCAGAGTACGAATTGCTTGATTCATAGTACCGACATTTTGGTCACTGCAATCGGCGTTCAAGATCAAATTATTGTAGCAACCCAAGATGCTGTTTTAGTCGCAGACAAGCAATATTCACAGCAGGTTAAGGATTTGGTGAGTTCTTTAAGTAAAGATCATCATCAAGTAACCCAGGACCATCAACGGGTATCTCGCCCATGGGGATATTATGAGATTTTGGCCGAAGGTGCTTCCTTTAAAGTAAAGCGACTGATGGTCAAACCTGGAGCACGTTTATCCTTACAAATGCATCAGCATCGAGCCGAACATTGGGTTGTTGTCTCTGGGAAAGCAGAAGTAATCAATGATACGCAAACAATCCACTTATCTGTAAATCAATCGACTTATATTGCCCAAAATACGCTGCATCGATTAAGCAACCCCGGGGATGAACCGCTGTATGTCATTGAGGTACAAAGCGGAGCCTATTTGGGAGAAGATGATATTAAGCGCTTTGATGATATTTATGCCCGTGATCTTTCCTAAAAATTGAGTCATCAGAAAGTTGGGTCTTGGCCCAATAAAAAGATTGATCCTCCCTGTTGGGTCAAGTCCCAATCTAAAAGAGCAAACACTGAATTTTACTTCATGGGGCATCTTACCCCGAGTTTTACCTTATTTCGCCTCAAACTAGGATTAAGTGCCTCTTAAAACGCATTATTTTATAAAATTTTGGTTTCAAATGTGTAAATCAATGTATGTACATCTTGTTTTTTAAATTGATTTTATGTTATAAAAAAGAACAGATTAATTTTTTACTTAGATTAAATGAATTAGTCGCCGAAATTCATGAACACCGAGGTGGCACCTATGGCAACAAGTAGCGCAATTCTTCAATCCTTTCTTCGAGATGCATTAAAAGAAAATAAGGAACTTGCTGATTTGAGCTTCGAGGATTTGCTCAAGTACAACAGAGCAGAGTGCGGCCTTATCCAAATCGATCCAGAGCAGGTTAATTTTGAAGAAGACATTGAATTTGACACCATCAGTCGATTGCTGCATGGCAATAACGGCATCGTTTTGCAGGAAGGTGCGCTTTATTATGTCGATATTAATGCTGAGCAAAAAACAGTACGTATTCAGTTCCTGGAAGAACCAGAAGAACTTGATCCGACCGCACAGACTTTTGAGTACCATCAATCTCTTCGCCTTCAAAAGCAATATAAGCAATTAAAAAAGGCATGTTCTAAAAAATATCAACGTGCCCATGGAGAAGAGCTAGACGCTATTCGCTCTCTAACTGGTCGCGCCTATGCGGAACATCGCAGTGATAATTTTCTGCCTTCCTTAGAGTTTTATTTAGGAATATTGGATAATACGGATACGGTGATGTTTACCTATATGAATGACCAACAAAAAGAAGAGTTGGCATTCAATTTGAAAATCACCCTAATGCTTTTGGCAGCGCAACAAAAGCATGAGATTGACTATCAAAAAACAGAAAATGCAAAAAAATATGGTGAGTACATTAAAAGATGCTCAAAATTCCTGATAGAACTGGATCCTGAGTATCAAAACCGTATTAGAATTCAAAAACATCTCGAAGAACAGCTTAATTCAGCGCAGCCGGTAAAATATTTAGGCATTCCAATTGGCCAATTATTGGCCAAAGATATTATTGATTTAGCCGGTGGTACGGCCAAAGAAATCAGAGATAATATGGGGATCCTAAATGAAGCACGACTCTATTGGGTATGGGGCTCAAGTTTCTTAAAAACCGTGATTAGCCTGGTTCCAGAAGATCTTTATTATCAAAAACAGGCAACCGATGCGATCAGAATGCCTGACCCTTATACAGGAAATCTGAGCTGGATTTTGTATTACGCGCGTTTTGCCCTGAATCTGTTTTTATTACTCAAGCACACCATAAAACATCCATGGATGAGTGACGAAGAGGCAAAAACCCCTTGGCAGGAACGTTTCCTAACGCAATGGTCACAAAGAAAATTTACTTTATTGAATGATTCGATTTGGGGAACCGCCAATTTAGTATGTTTTTTCTGGCTTACTGGAAAAGGTTTATTAGGTACAGCGGGGGATGCGGTTACTCTTGCACTACTAGTTTTTGATATTCTCATCGCATCATGGGATTTGATTGAGCAAAGTACAAAACATAATAAAGCGATGCTGCAATATGAGGAAGATTTAGAACGATTAGATAGACAACTTTACTTGCTGCAGGAGCGAGAAAAACTAGGCCAGCTACAGAATGAAGAGCTAAAAGCAAAGCGTCAAATTGAGATGCAAATCAAAACATTAGAACGGGAAAAGTTAAAATGTGAAAGGGAGTGGCAGCTACAAAAGGTATCCTTAATTGTTAATATCGCCTACGCTGTGGGTTTGATGGCGGCTTTTCTGATCTTAACCATGCCATTCATGCCGATATCAGCTCCAGTTTTAGCTTCAATGGCTATTGCTGGAGCGGTATTGTGCCTTGCATTTACGATTATTAGTAGTGCAATCAGAGGAGGCATTGAAATCTATAAAACCTATAAAAATAGACAAGAGCAACAAGAGGATGCTGCTCAAAAGATTGGGGAGTTAATTAAGTTATTAAAAGAGAGTAAAGATCTCAATCAGGATGGAAAAAAGCTACTTTACCTAGAAATAAAGAAATGCCAAGCAGAAGCCGAATATCAAAAAGAGATGATGGTTTATCAATCTGTAAATTTAGTGCGCAGTATCTTGATACAGTGTATGGTTCCTGCGGTTGTTTTTGCCAGTTTGATGTTTGTGCCTCTGGGCATTGGCATACCTATGCTTGTTATGGCAGCAGCGTTGGCGATCGCATCTCAGTTGTTGGTGGATGCTTTATTTAAGCCAGAAGAAAAAGAATCGTTGAAGTTTAATGACGATGACATAGAAGATAATAAAGAATACACGGAGTTTTGTAACAAACTTCTTGAAGAACCTAAGCCTCAACCAAAACCTGAGCGTTCATTCATTTTCTCCTTGTGGAGTAAAGAATCGCCTGCAAGTGAAAAAATACCCTTATTGGGTAGTGAAGATGGCTCAACAGATACTCCAGCGGGTACTTACTCGCATGATTTTTGTTAGGTTATTGTTGGCTCAATGCTTGTAGCTCAGTTTAGCTTCGCATAATCCGGGCGACGCGTTATCCTTGGTATTTAAATCAGACACTCTAGGCAATAAATTTCCATTTAAATTCAATATTTTATGTAAAAGAAACACTGGCTTTCAGGTTCATCTTATGTATAATGTTCAAAAGAAGCTGGTTGGAGTGTCTTCATGAAAAAGCTCACTACCCTGTTGTTGCTTGTTTTTTCTGTCAACGTCGTTGCTTCTGTAGGATTTGGCGAAGCATGTGACACGCATGCAGGCATGTCTGACTCCTATGTGCTTGCTCTCAGTTCACAGCCTGGTTTTTGTCAAACCTATGGCTATGAAGCAGGTAAGCCAGAGTGCATGCACTTGTCCAAAAACTCGTATCAAGCGAAGCATCTTACCTTACATGGCTTATGGCCTAATCAGAATGCTTGTGGGCAAAGCTATGGATTCTGCGGGGTAGAACAAAAATCCAGACATTGTGCGTATCCTCCACTGAGTTTATCACCCCAAGTATCGGAAAATTTGAAAAAACTGATGCCCAGTTACAATTATGGAAGTTGTTTGGAGCGCCATGAATGGAATAAGCATGGCAGTTGTCAAATTTTGTCTGCCGATGAGTATTTTTCTTTAGCCATGCGATTGACGGAAGCGGTCGATAATTCAGTTTTAGGACAGTATCTTACCCAACATCAAGGACAGAAAGTACCATTAACTGTTTTGCGGGAGAGGGTAGCTCAAGCCTTTGGAAAAAAGAACTCTGGCAAGGTTTATTTAGGTTGTAGAAATGGTATTTTGGTTGATATTTATATTCAATTGCCGGCTTTAATCCCCTTTAATGAAGCGTTAGAATCTCTAATCGATGAGGCTCCTAATGCCCCAGTGAACGATACTTGTCCTGCTCAAGTAATGCTTTCCGATTTTAATAAGGGATCCTGGTTTTAGTTGCTCCTGGAAACAGCAACGCCAAGGATCCCCGCCCCTCCACGAATTAGCTAATTCGTAAGCACAATAGCCAAGATGGGCGCTCAAAAAATTCTGCAGCAAGTCATCATGTATTTATGAGGCCAGTGAGGCCTAAATCAGGTAGAACACAATCTTGAGTCGGTTCTACCCTGGCTGATGGACTTATTAGCCCCATAAGTAGTCTTATCATTTGAATTTCTAGGCCAATAGTGAGTTCAAAGAGTGAAGCATCATCATTGACCTTGCACATTGCCAGAACTTGCTCTAATGTAGAGGAATTATTGAAACTAGGAATGAAATCTATGCAAAAGCGGTTTTACTTATTGATTCTAAGTGTTTTTTTATTAACCGCATGCGCGCATCATGGGCACCAAAAACAAATAACACCGCCTTTACCACAAGCGGTAAAGACGAAACAAGTCAGACCAGTTCCAGCCTTTAATCAGGTGGTTATTGAAGGACCGCTCAGTGTTAATTTGCACACGGGCTATAAACAGCCGCAAGTGATTTTATCTGGTGATGCGCGTGATCTCGCCACAGTCAAAGCAGAGGTCAAACAAAATACACTGTATTTGTCTGTAGGTAATGTGCATGGTCCAGTTTATGCCGATGTTCGAGGCCAGTTTCTTAATCGCTTAATGGCTCAAGGCGTTCCTTTAATTAGGGGAAGTCAGATACATACGAGTATCTTGGATGTCTATTTGGTAAAAACGGGGAGCGTCAGATTAGGCGGTACAATCGGTTTACGCGTCTTAGATGTCAAGGGTAAAGGCCTTGTCCAAATTGGCGGTATCGCAAGCCAAAATTTACAGATACATCTGCAGGGAGACCCAAAAGTTCAGCTTGAAGGGGTTGCCAATTTAGCCAATTTGTCCATGTATGGAAATGCATGGCTTAGTTTGTATTGGGTTAGAACGGATAACTTGATAGTTCGTGCAAAGCAGAAAGCAACGCTTCAATTAGCGGGAGCAGTCAATAGGCTTGATGTGGAACTCTGGGGTAATGCTCGATTTAAAGGACGTTATTTACGTGCACAACGTAGTTTTGTAAGAACGCATGGACATTCTGTTGCAGAAATTTCGGTGGCGAAACATCAAAGTAATTTAGCTACGGATGCGAGTGATATTTATTATTATAACCTGCCAACCACGCGAGCGGACTTTATGGCTTTTGATGGATCAGTATTGGATATGCGTGAGTGGAATCAGGCAGAGTTGAAGGATTTTACTCGTTACAATAAGCAAGTCCCTTAAAAGGGCTCTTTGACCCTCACCCGAAACGGGAGAGGTGATTTTTTCTATAGGGCGCAAAGAGAGTATCTTGCCTTTCTTCCTTGTGCCTAGTTAGAACCAAGGAGCTCATCGCAGGAGTACAGGGTTACACTGAATGAGTTCCATGACGCCCAGGATGACTGAGGGGGCGAGAAGGGGCTTCTCGCGCAAATGGTAAAAGTTAAATTTCCTTAATACCCAGCGCATTGTCCATCAAACGAAGTGAAGCGTTCTCATTCTGCCTCAAAGAAGTATGCTGATTGATGCACTGAACAATCTGATCCAAATCATTATCCAATGGTAAAACATGTGCTGAGTTAGAGAGCCAATGGATTTGGGTGTTCGCTAAAGGGGAAAACATTCGCTCTATCTCTTTTGAATCAACAACCACATCATGGGTACCTAAAAAAAGATCGATTGGACAGCTTGGTGCTACCCAATGATGGGTACGAATCAAGGTAAACAGTTCAATAAGCGCGGGAATTGGCAGCTTTCTGTAGGATATTTCGGCATATTTATCCGTTTGCAGATTCCCCGCTTGTCCTCTTAGTTCACAGAATCCAAGTTTTTTGAGCACCGCAAGAAGTTTCAAGTTCTGATTAATGTTCATACGGAGTTTTAATGCAGGTGCTAAAAGGAACATATGATTGAATGTGAATGTGGTGCTCAGCTTGCATGCGATAATACCTCCAAGTGATAATCCCAGTATGTCTACTTTTGGGTATTCCTTAAATAAGGCTTCACATTCTTGCATGGCACAATCAAGCCAATCTTCAGCTTTGGCTTGTGCAAAAGCAGCGATGCTTTCAGCATGTCCAGGCAATGCAGGACAAACTAATGCATCGTATTGATTTATTTGAGGAATCAGGTAACGATACACTGCGGGGGTGGAGGTAAACCCATGTAAAAGCAGGAGGGCTCGCTCCTTTTTGGGGCCCCGTTGATTAATTGGCTTAAGCAGTGCTAAATCTTCCTTTTTTAAATCCAGCAATTGTTTGCCATGACTCATATAACGAAAATCATTTTGCTTCATCATCATTTATTATTCCATTTCAGTGCATTTGCTTTGCAAAATAAGTGTAAATTATGAGTAAATATGGTTCATATAAAATGAATCCTGATATGCTTAAGTGTATCTGAAAATACTGATTCTGCGCTATTTATTTAGAGGCAATGTTTCTTTTGATATGCTATCTTTAATATAATAGGGGTAGATATTGTAGAGGTTAAAGACAATGAGTACTGGAAAAACTGAACCTACCGATCCAAAACCAGGAAGTCAGACCCCTGGTCAAAACGTGAGTGATACACCACCTTCTCCAAAACCACAGGTCATAGCTCCTGATGTTTCTGATGGGCCAAAGCAAACCGCTAAGAAAGACGACGACAAGCCTAAGCAAGAACCCGAAGTGCCCAAAGCTAATAAAGCGGAAGGTCAGGGAAAAGAAGCGGGTAAGGATAAAAAAGACCCTATGGTGGAGTATCTGAATGATCTCGGACAAATGGTTGACGAAATTCAGGGCGATATCAATGGTGCTTTGAAAAAAGCTGCTGGTAAGGGTTTGGATAAAGCTGCAGAATCTAAGTTGGGAAAAGCTCTAGGTGGGTTAAGTGATGCCATAGGTGCAAAGAAAGACGAACTCATCGATAAAGCAAAACAAGCAGTTTCAGATAAGGTAGACGAGAAGCTTGCAGAGTTCAATAAAACCCCAGTGGGGCAAGCAGTGGGTAAATTTACCGATGCATTGAGTTCGGCTAAGAGTACGATTACCTCGCTTCCTGACAAAGCCAACGACTCAATGGTTAAGGCCTTAGAAAAACTTACCGAGAAAGTAAATAACATTGGTAAGAAGGAAGAGCTTGGTAGTGTAGTGGAAGCTGAAAATGTAGAAGCAGATGAAAAGTTTACAGTACAAAATGAACGAGAAGATGAAATAGAGCAAAATGAAGACCTAGAAGACGAACAGCAAGAAGAGCAGCAAGATGTTGACGAAGAAAATGAGCAAATGGTTGATGAGTTTGAAGAAGAAGAAGAGAACGACACTGTAATGGAACTTAGTTCTCCATCAGATACCACTACGTCTCCTATGTCGTTCGCAAAACAATCATTGCCCGAAGATTTTGGAAGTGTTTCACCTCAATCGAGTACACCAGCTCCTTCTAAAGAGTTGACAGAAGAGCAAACTGTAACTATGGGCAATACGATGTAGCCTGAGTGAAGCGAGGGAAATCCGGGGGAAAAGCTAGAACCCCGGTTTTAGCTTACAGCTTCATCCAGTTTCAATGTTTCTCAGCCTAATAATTTGTGCGGTAAGCTTTCAATACGGCCGGCTTGAGTGACCACTACATAATTTAATTTGCGTTGCAGTTCACTGATTGTGTCCGCACCAGCATAGGTCAAGCCTGATCTTAAACCGCCAACGATATCAGCAATAATGGCATCGGGATTTTCTTTGAAAGGTACCTCAGTTGCCACACCTTCAGCGGTTTTCCATTCATGCATTTGTCCTAAGAAGTTTTCTTGGGCTTCTTTTGAGGCCATGCCACGATAACGCTTTACCTTGCTGCCGTCTGGTTTTTGAATGACCTCCCCAGGGGTTGGTGAAGTACCCGCTAGCATGCCGCCAATCATGACAAAATCAGCGCCAAAAGCTAACGCTTTGACAATATCTCCCGAGGTTCTAATGCCGCCATCAGCAACAATAGAGCGATCAGAGCGAGAACAGTCTTGAATACAGGTTAACATGGGAACACCAAAACCTGTTTTAATTCGAGTACTGCATACCGAGCCGCCGCCAATACCTGCTTTGATGATATCCGCACCGCATGAGGCAAGATAATCCGCTCCAGCGTAGGTGGCAACATTCCCTGCCATGATACACCGATCAGCAAGTATTTGACGCAAGCTTTTGAGGGTCTTCCCGACATATTTGGCATGAGCATGGGCCACATCCACACAGAAATAGTCAGCGCCTGCATCACGTAATGCCGCGGCTCTTTCTAATTCAGCGGCAGTACAACCTACTGAAACAAAAACTCGATTTTGGCACTTTTTAAACTCGGCAATGTTGTCTTCAATGCTCATAAAGCGATGTAAAGCTCCCATAGCGCCTTTAGAGCCCATGAAATTGGCCATGGCACTTTCAGTAATCGTATCCATATTGGAACTGATTACAGGCAGCTCTAAGGTTAGTTTGCCCAGTCTGTCAGTACTGGCAGTTTCCACTACTCTTCTTGATTCGTGGTGGTTGTATGAGGGAACGAGTAGAACGTCATCAAAAGTGATGGCATGATCAGTCATGGTAAATCCTTAAAGTACATACTATAAATGTTCCGCTGCATAAAATGCAAGTCTTGAACGTTCGCCACGTGTCAGACTCATATGCGCGCTATGTTCCCAGTGTTTAAAGCGATCAACGGCAAAAGTTAAACCCGAAGTTGTTTCACTCAAATAGGGGGTATCTATTTGTTTAATATCACCCAGACAAATAATCTTAGACCCAGGGCCTGCACGGGTTACTAAAGTTTTGATCTGTTTTGGAGTTAAGTTTTGCGCTTCATCGATGATGATGTATCGGTTCAAAAAAGTACGGCCACGCATAAAATTTAAGGAGCGAATTTTAATTTTGTTTTGCAATAAATCTTGAGTTGCGCCGCGCCCAAAAGTACCTCCCACTTGGGAACTGTGGAGCACTTCCAAGTTATCCATTAAAGCACCCATCCACGGGGTCATTTTTTCTTCTTCGGTACCAGGAAGGAAACCAATGTCTTCACCGACAGGAATGGTTACACGGGTCATTAAAATCTCGGTATAACGGCTTTGATCCAGGACTTGGGTTAAACCTGCTGCAATCGTGAGTAGCGTTTTTCCTGTTCCAGCAGGACCTTGTAAGCTGACAAAATCGATCTCAGGATCCATCAGCAGGTTTAAGGTGAAGTTTTGTTCACGGTTTTTCGCATGGATTCCCCATACAGAATGCTTTGTATAATCGCGGGTTAGCTGGATGACCGCATGATCATGTTCCAATTTTTTCACAATCGCTTGAAACTGATCATCTTCCGTACTGATGCAATCATTGGGGTTCCATTGATGGATTAATGGCCCCGTTACCTTATAAAAGGTTTTTCCGCTTTCTTGCCATGACTCCATATCTTTAGCATGGGAATCCCAGAAATTAGTATCAAGAATATGTAAGCCTCTGTGTAACAGATTAACGTCATCAAGCACCTGATCGCTGTAATAATCTTCAGCAAGAATCCCCAGTATCCCGGCTTTAATACGCAAGTTAATGTCTTTTGATACAATAATTACTTGCTTTTTCCCGGTGTATTTTTTTTGTAAGCCCAAAGCAGTGGCAAGAATTGTATTATCTACTTTGTGTCCAGGAAGAGTCGATGGAACAACTTGATCGAATTCATCGGTTTGAAAAAATAACTTTCCACTGCACTTTTTCTTATCTGAATGCAAATAATTAGGTATGGCTAATCCGGAGACGATTTGTTCATGGGTGGAGTTACTCATGAGTTCTACCAACATGCGGTTGGTTTGGCGAACGTTACGTGCCACTTCCGATGTACCCATTTTATGATTGTCTAGTTCTTCCAGTACCACCATTGGCAAATAGATATCATGTTCTTCAAAATGATAGATAGCGGTAGGGTCATGCATTAAAATATTGGTATCAAGTACAAACAACTTCTGACGGGTATTGCTATTATCCATAAATTCACCTTGTGATTAAAACGTGTAGCCTGGGTGAAGGCGGTGCCTAACTGCTATCAAGTTATATCCCCTCTCCCGCAAGCAGGGGAGCGGCGGGGTGAGGGCTAATATGCTTGAACTCCCAATCCCCTCATCCGCGCTTGCGGGCACCTTCCCCAGGGGGCGAAGGTTCATGTTGGTTAATCAATCCTTCACCAGGCTACACTTATTTGATTGCTTCCTTCATTCTGCTTAGGGGATGTGACCCAGTCAAGAATAAAATGGTTACTTTAACGCACTAAGTACTTCGTCTACATGACCTTTGACGCTTACTTTACGCCATTCTTTGCTTAATTTTCCCTGCGGATCGATGATGAACGTACTGCGCTCAATTCCACGCACTTGTTTTCCATACATTGATTTCATTTTAATCACATCAAACAATTGGCATAATTGTTCGTCTGGATCGCTAATGAGCTCAAAAGGAAAGTTCTGTTTGGCTTTAAAATTCTCATGCGATTTTAAGCTGTCACGCGAAATTCCAAATATCTGTGCATTTAATTTTTGGAATTGGGGGTAGGCATCACGAAAATCCTGTCCCTCTGTAGTACAACCTGGTGTTGCATCCTTAGGATAAAAATAAAGGACAACATACTGTCCTTTGTAATCGCTTAGATGTGCATTAATTCCACTCGTTGCCGAAAATGCAAAATCGGGTATCGATTCACCTATATTCATTACTCTCTCCCTGTTTTTTTCATGATGCGCGAACGGTCTCTTTCCCATTCACGGTCTTTAATGGAGTCTCGCTTATCATGCTCTTTTTTGCCCTTAGCCAAAGCTATTTTTATTTTTATATTATTTTTTTTCCAATATAAAGAAAGTGGAACAATAGTATAGCCTTGACGTTCAACACTGCCGATGAGGTGGTTCAATTCTTTTTTATTTAATAAGAGCTTGCGCGTACGTATTGGGTCAGGAATGGAATGAGTTGAGGCAGTAATCAGCGGTTGGATCTGGGCACCCAGCAAAAAGGCTTCACCGTTTTTGATAATGATATGTGCATCAGATAGATTAATTTTTCCAGCGCGCAGGCTTTTGACTTCCCAGCCCTCAAGTACAAGCCCGGCTTCGTACTGATCCTCAAGAAAATAATTGAAGCCTGCTTTGCGATTCAACACTATGGTTGAATCGGATTGTTTCTTATTTGTCATATTTATTCTTTGACGCGATCGTGTTTGTAATCCAAAGGTAATTGAGGATAGACCCGATTGAGTTGATGATCAACTGCCACGCGATTATCAAAAACAAAGCAATGTCCTTCCCAGAGCGATTCTTCTTTGGGCATTTTTTCAATATAGTTGAGAATGCCATCCTGCAAATGATAGACATTTTCAAACCCTAAATCTTTTAGGTACGCAGTGGATTTTTCGCAGCGTATCCCACCGGTGCAAAACATCGCAATTTTTTTATCTTTTTTATCGAGCAACTGGTCTTGCACATATTGTGGAAAATCACGAAAATTTTCCGTGATGGGGTTAATGGCATTTTTGAATGTGCCTAATTCAAATTCATAATCATTACGGGTATCAATCAACACCACTTCAGGATCTTGAATTAATTCGTTCCACTCTTCAGGAGTGAGATAGGTCCCTACCGTTTTCAGCGGATCAATGTTCGTAAGACCGATGGTTACAATTTCTTTGCGAAGTTTAACCTTAGACTTTTCAAAGGGATTTTCCTTATCAAAAGTTTCTTTAAATCTTAAATCAGCCAAACGCTCATCTTGACGGATAAATTGGTAAAATAGATCCATTTCAGCACGCGTCCCGGCAAAACTTCCATTGATTCCTTCAGAGGCTAATATAATCGTCCCCTTGATTTTGATTTCATGCATTTTGGCAAGCAAAGGCTCGCGCATCGCTTCGAAATTTTCTAGGGAAACAAATTTATAAAATGAAGCAATCACTATTTCGTTCATCATACTACCTGAAAAATAACCAAAAATAATCGACGAAAATTAACATTTACACAGAATTTAATCAATAGGCATCAATTCAATGCACCCTAAGTTTTGGTCCAATGTGAAGCAAAAGTTAGCTAAATGCGTTGACAAAAACTTACCAGCGATCATACTGTTATATACCTAAGCAACTTTAAAACCCTCAGTCTATGCGACTTGATTTTTTAGCCTTGGAGGGCTTAAAGATCAGTGATGAGTGGGCTCTGTTGTCAGTTTTAAGGGGTTTGGCATGGAAAAAGCAACAGATTAACTAGGTGTTTTGAAGTTCTGGGGTGTATATCAAAGCTATCTGCGTTTTCATTCTGCTGGCTTTATAAGGAGATAATATGGCACATTACATTCGGAAGTTGCGTTGGTTCTTTATCCTTGGTTTTTTTATCCCGTTCATTAGTTTTGCCGCTACTCCCATAAAAACTATGGTTGTTTTTGGCGACAGTTTGTCTGATACAGGGAATACAACCCATTTACTAAAAAGTTTACGTCAGGAAGAGGATCCTGCCTTTTTAGTAGCACCTTTCAAAGCATTTGTACTCAATAAGATGGTTGAGTTTGCTGAGGAATATTATGTGCCACAAATGGTTTTGGATTCAGGTATCGCAGTAGTTACCGATTTTTTTGATAACCAATTAGCGCCTTATATTGCCAATTTAGTCAGTAAAGTTAAATTAGTGCCTGTATTGCCAGGAAAGCCTTACTGGAATGCGCGTTTTTCTAACGGCCAGGTATGGAATGAGTATTTAGCGAAGATGCTTTCCATTTCTCCGGACGATGAAGAAGTTTATTTGAACCGTGCTTTTGGTGGAAGCTGGGCAGCTACCTATGATTATCAGCTCACCGTATGGAATTTGATTCGTCATCCATTAGGAACAATCAAAAATCTGATTGTAGGAAAATTGGTTCCACCTAGTCTTGGCTTAACGGTTCAGGCTTATTTGCTCGAACATCCAACCTTAAGTGATGAAACCGTGTTTTTTATTTTCTCAGGAAGTAATGATTACATTAATGTCTTGTTCTTTGAGGATAATTACAACACTGAAGTGATGAGCACTTATGTTGATAATGTTCTATCAGGTGCTGGTTCAGCAGTGATGAAATTAATGCAAGCAGGAGCACGACGTTTTGTGATTATGGGGCTGCCTCATATAGGGGATACACCTCGTATGGTGCAAACCACTGATCGAGAGGTTTTGAATAATGCAGTGGATATGCACAATGAGCGTCTTCAAAATCGTATGAAAGAATGGGCGAAAATTTACCCCGATTCTAATTTTCTTTACATCGATATGGGCGATTATTTGTCACGCGCTTTAAAAAACCCAGAAAATTATGGCTTTACCAATACTACAGAAGCGTGTATCGATGTGAAGTTTCCAATGTATGATGCATTCCGCAACTCACCTTTTGCGAACAACTATGTATTACGTTACGCACAAGTACTGCAATACCGAGATGCGAGCTTTGCTGCTGGGGATAAAAACTATCATGTATGTGATACGCCTGACAGCTATTTGTTCTGGGATGAAATTCATCCAAGTACGCGTGCTCATGGACTTCTTGCTTTTGAAGTATGTAAGGCAATGAAATATCACGGATATGACGTAACCTGTGAAAATCCAATAGAGTAAAACGCGGTGAGGACGGCTGAGTTTAATTATTCTAGGTAGAAAATAGCCCTCATCCTCCCCTAAAGGCACCTTCTCCCTTGCAGGGAGAAGGGATTTCTTTTATAGCAATCCTTACGCCCACAAGTGGGGAGATGGGATCTTTTTTTAGAGTCATCCCCTCTCCCGCTTTTGGGAGAGGGGCAGGGGTGATGGGTTCTTTTTGTAAAAACAATGAATATATCTATAATTTAAAGATAGTAGTCGTAGTCGGAATTTTCTTTTTATGAGTTCTATTTATGGCTGTATTCCATATTTGATTTTAGAAGATAATTTGTGGCAGCGTCCTTTCTCAATCTATTACGAATCATGTTAGTGATTTATAAATGTTTATGGCATAATTGCCGTTTTTTTATTGATATATCGTTCATATGCGGTTGTTGAAACGAGGAGCAGGTTTATGTGTGGGATTATGGGAGCTGTGTCTGAAAGGGATATCAGTAAAATTCTACTGGAAGGTCTACGTCGCTTGGAATATAGAGGTTATGATTCGGCCGGGATTGCGGTAATCGATAATCAAGGGAATTTAAAGCGTGTGCGAATTCAGGGTAAGGTGCAAAATTTAGCGGATGCAATGCAAGAAACCGCCATTGCGGGGAATACTGGCATCGCACACACCAGATGGGCGACACATGGTAGGCCTTCTGAGCAAAATGCCCATCCTCATTTATCCCATGGACAAATTGCATTAGTACATAATGGTATTATTGAAAATCATGAAAAATTACGCCATGAATTAACGATGAAGGGCTATCAGTTCACCTCTGAAACCGATACAGAAGTGGCGGCTCATTTAATTCATTACCACTATCAACAGAATGAAAATTTACTGGCAGCAGTGCAAACTGCTGCTGCAGAAATGGATGGTGCGTTTGCTTTGGGTGTTATGCATCAACATAGACCCATGGAGCTTGTTGCAGTTCGTAAAGGGAGCCCCTTGGTTGTTGGTTTAGGCATCGGTGAAAATTTTATCGCTTCTGATGGACTGGCATTAAAGTCTTTTGCACAATCAGTGATCTACTTAGAGGAGGGCGACAGTGCTTTTATCACCTCGAAAAGTGTGACCATTTATAATGCATCCAAATCGGTTGTTGAACGGCCTCTCCATCCTTTGACAAGTGATGCTGAAACGGTAAGCAAAGGGCCTTATCGGCATTTTATGCTCAAGGAAATTTTTGAGCAATCTAAGGTACTGACTGATACTTTAGAAGGTCGCATAAATAGCCTCGAAGTACTTAAAGCCAGTTTTGGTGAACGAGCCTCTCATGTATTTCCGATGGTAAAACAAATTCATATTGTTGCTTGTGGTACCAGTTATCATGCCGGAATGATTGCCAAATATTGGTTAGAATCTTTAGCGGGATTACCCACTCAAGTTGAAATCGCTAGTGAATACCGTTATCGAGATGTTGTTGTACCCCAGGATACTTTATTTATTACCGTGTCCCAATCTGGAGAAACAGCAGACACTCTCGCTGCTTTGCAAAAAGCAAAAAAAATGAATTATTTGGCTACCTTGGCTATTTGTAATGTGGCAACAAGTACTTTGGTCAGGGAGGCAGACTGTGTTTTCCTAACGCGTGCTGGAATCGAGATTGGGGTGGCATCGACTAAAGCATTTACCACTCAATTAGTTGCTTTCTTGATGTTAGCCGCAGCACTTTCTCATGATAATCGGGCTAATGAAATCTTAAAACAATTGCAAGAGTTGCCGGCATGTTGTGAGCGTGCATTACAAATGAATGAGGAAATTGAAGAACTCGCATCTCTATTTGTTAATAAAGCTCATGCTTTATTCTTAGGGCGCGGGGTGCAGTATCCAGTAGCTCTTGAAGGGGCTTTAAAATTAAAGGAAATTTCTTATATTCACGCAGAAGCCTATCCTTCTGGAGAGTTAAAACATGGTCCTTTGGCTTTAGTTGATGAAAATATGCCTGTTGTTGCCGTTGCTCCTAATGATGAACTGCTGGATAAATTAAAATCTAATCTGCATGAAGTGAGTGCACGCGGTGGTCAGTTATTTGTTTTTGTTGATAATACTCAAAACTGGCAATCGAATGGCACGCGTTTAATTAAGGTACCATACTGTGGTCTGTGGATTGCGCCAATAGTTTATACGATACCTCTGCAATTGTTGGCTTACCATGTCGCTGTTGCTAAAGGTACGGATGTTGATCAACCGCGCAATCTTGCCAAGTCAGTGACTGTTGAGTGATAATGTGGCGGTTTTTTAAACGACTCACCCAGACTATGCCAGCAAGGTTTCGGGTGCGGTAATCAAATTGTTCAATGTTTATGTTTTACGGGGATGTAAATGACTCAAGAGATGTCGGGATTAGCTGCGATTATTGCGCAAGAGCTTAAAGTGAAACCAGCGCAGGTAGAAGCGTCCATTCGTCTGCTCAATGAAGGGGCAACAGTTCCTTTTATTGCTCGTTATCGCAAAGAGGCAACTGAAGGATTAGATGATGTGCAATTACGCTTTATTGATGAGCGCGTACTTTATTTACGAGAATTGGATGAACGTCGTGCTGTAGTTTTACAGTCTATCCGAGAACAAGAGAAACTAACTCCTGAGCTTGAAAAAAGCATTTTGGCTGCAGACACTAAAACTCGTCTTGAAGATTTATATCTACCCTATAGGCCTAAGCGTCGGACCAAGGCTCAAATTGCCATAGAGGCAGGCTTAGAGCCATTAGCTCAGGCTCTTTGGAAAAATCCAGATCTGGATCCCGAAGAACACGCCGTGCAATTTATCAATCCTGAGGCTGGTGTTGAGGATGCGAAAGCCGCATTAGAAGGCGCGCGGCATATATTAATGGAGCATTTTGCAGAAGATGCGGATTTAATTAATGAGCTGCGCGAATATTTGTGGCAGCATGGTATTGTCAAATCAATAGGCAGCTCTAAGAAAAAAGAAACGGTAAACAAATTTTCAGATTACTTTGAATATGCCGAAGCGATTAAAAAGATCCCCTCGCATCGTGCATTAGCTTTATTCCGTGGCCGTCGGGAAAGTGTTTTACAAGTGAGTCTTACCTTACCTGAGCACGAAGAAACCTACGGTGAAAATAAATTAGCTGTGCATTTCAATATTGCTGACCAGCAAAGAAAAGCGGACAGTTGGCTCCTTGAAACGGTACGCTTGACCTGGAAGGTAAAATTATTTACTAAGCTTGAGCTGGAATTACTTACTCGTTTACGAGAAATGGCCGATGAAGAAGCAATCAAAGTATTTTCCAGAAATTTACGTGATTTGTTACTTGCTGCACCCGCTGGTCCCCAAATCACTATCGGTCTGGATCCTGGAATCAGAACGGGTGTTAAAGTCGTTGTCGTTGATGCGACCGGTAAGTTACTGGATTACACGGTTATTTTTCCATTTGCGCCCCAAAATGAATGGCATCAGGGAATTACTGATTTGGCTAAATTGGCCGCAAAACACCAGGTCAATTTAATCAGTATTGGTAATGGAACTGGCTCTCGCGAAACAGAGCGCTTAGTTTCTGATTTAATAAAAATGTATCCTGATTTGAAACTGACTAAAATTATTGTGAGTGAAGCCGGTGCATCTGTTTATTCGGCTTCTGAAATCGCTTCTCAGGAATTTCCTGATTTAGATGTTACCTTGAGAGGAGCTGTTTCTATTGCACGTCGTCTCCAAGATCCTCTTGCAGAATTGGTCAAAATTGAAGCCAAGTCTATTGGCGTAGGCCAATACCAACATGATGTGAATCAAACTCGCTTGGCGCGTTGTTTGGATGGTGTAGTTGAAGATTGCGTGAATGCTGTTGGTGTTGATGTAAATACTGCTTCTGCGGCTCTTCTATCTCATGTTTCGGGTCTTAATGAGGCTTTAGCCAAGAACATAGTGCTTTATCGTGATGAACATGGCGCATTCAAAAACCGGATGGATTTAAAAAAAGTAAATCGTATGGGTGAAAAAGCATTTCAACAAGCCGCAGGTTTTTTACGTATCATGCATGGAGATAATCCTTTAGATGCCTCCTGTGTTCATCCAGAAGCTTATCCTTTAGTAGAAAAAATTATTGCAGATAAAAAAGTTGATATTAAAAAACTAATTGGCAATAAAGAAGTTTTACATAGTGTGAATGCAGAACAATTTATCGATGAGCAATTTGGTCTGCCTACCATAAGAGATGTGTTGCGTGAATTGGAAAAACCGGGTCGCGATCCCAGACCGGAGTTTAAAACAGCACAATTCAAAGAAGGTGTTGAAGACATTGAACATTTACACGAAGGTATGATCCTTGAAGGGGTTGTCAGTAATGTCACTAACTTTGGTGCCTTTGTGGATATTGGCGTTCATCAAGATGGATTAGTCCATATTTCAGCGATGACCAATAAATTTATTTCTGATCCACGTACCGTAGTGAAGGCCGGTGATATCGTAACAGTTAAAGTAATTGAAGTTGATAAAGAAAGAAAACGGATTGGCTTAAGTATGAAATTGGAAGATCAACCGGCGAGCCAACCCGTTAAAAAAGTTGCAAAAACATCTGAAGTGAAAAAACAACCGCCAGTTAAAAAAGCAGAGCATAAGAAAAAACCTGAGGCTAAAAAAGTTGAGCCAGTTAAAAAAACGGTATTTAATACGGCAATGGCAGATGCATTAGCTAAATTAAAGCGTAATTAAAACCTGGGGTGGCGCTTGGTTTATAAAGTCAGAGCTCCCTCTCCCATCCGTGGGAGAGTGGTAGTGGTGAGGGTTCATTAGCTGCAGTCAAAACCCTCATCCGCCCAAACGGGCACCTTATCCCCATAGGGAGTAGGAGTTTTTCTCTTAATTTAATGAAAGTGTCCCCTGGCTACATCTAACATAAAATGGTGAATCATGACCAATACCCCCAAAGGAGAGTTAACTATTCAGACTTTGGCGATGCCAGCAGATACCAACGCCAATGGTGATATATTTGGTGGGTGGATTGTGTCACAAATGGATTTAGCCGCAGGGATATTGGCAAAAAAATTGGCATTAGGACGTGTAGCTACAGTGGCTATTCATTCAATGAATTTCTTAAAACCAGTTCATGTGGGGGATCTTGTGAGCTGTTATGTTACGTTGGTAAAACAAGGCAATAGCTCTATGACATTTAATGTTGAGGTCTGGGCTCATCCTGCGACTCACAATGAAACGTATCAAGTCACCGAAGGTGTTTTTGTTTTTGTTGCCATAAACGAAGAAGGTAGACCAAGAGAGGTGCCTAAAAAAATATGACCCATAATTCGTCAGAACTATACCACCTACTCACGGAAATGGCGACCCACATTGAACAAAATGCGGAACCGGACCCTCAGTTATATACTTTATTTTTTCAAGAACCTGAACTCGCTTTTAAATTAGTGGATATCATCAATAACCTAGAAGAAACGTTAGATGAAGGCCTTTCGGTTTATTCAGCATGTGTTTTTGCGTTAGATATTTGTGTCGCTCAATTGCAAGGAGCTGCAGAGGGTAATAATAAAGTCACAGCAAAGACCTTGACTCAATTGATGAATCATTTAGCTGAAATGATTGATTCACGCAAACACACCCTCAGCTTTTGGCTTCCTGCATTAAATTCCTTTTATGAATCGCATGTTGAATTGACTGAAGATTTAAAGAATGCCTATTACGATCTGGCCAGCGATGAGGAAGAATCCAGTCCTGCAGGTGAGCCGATTTCACATTTAGATGCTATTCGTGATTTGATTCACGAATTATCTGACCTAAACGTTTTTGAAATCGCCGAAAATTTTTTCGCGCAGAGCTATGCAATGCCCGCAGACTTTTTTATCGATCTTATGGTGGATTTATATAATATCGAGGAGGGGGCAGATATTGCCTTGCTCATTTTATTACATCCCAAGGCTGAGGTGCGTGACATTGCGATTAATACACTGGGTCAAATTATCGAGTTTGTGACTTTTTCTTCTATATCTCTTTCACGCTTGCAGACAATAATGCATTGGTATCCAGAGCGTTATCACGCACTATTTAATTCTTGGATTAAAACGCAACGTAAAAAAGGGGTTGTATTTGCACCGGAACAGGAAGCGGCGCAAGTGACTATTCGGGCTACTGAAGTGGATGGTACCGGCTCACAGGGTATTTTTCTCAATGTGCGTCAACGGAGGAAAAATAGACTGTGTGGTTTATTACTAAAGTATGATTTAGGAATTAAAGATGCATGGATAACGCCGGTTCTATCAGCCAAAGATGTAAAGGATTATTATAAAAAGGCTTTTGATGAGAACGTCACGCTTCGTGAAGTCGATTTATCTTATTTCACCATGATGGTGGAACATTTTTTGGCGATAACAATAGAAAAAGATGAGATACCTAATATTCAATTTTTAGAAATTCAAGAACTATTAGGCATACGCATCCGCCCTGTGAAATTGGATTTAGATTATCTCTTTGAACAGATGAGTGTTCAAATCACGCCATTCACCCAAGAAGTGATTTCTGAATCCCTACGCCGTTCAAAATCATGGCTTAAAAGTAAATCGTTTACTGAATCCTGGTATTTGGAAAATCCTTTAGTGGATAAGATTGTTAATCATAACAGCACTTTTGTTGATGGAATTAGAGTGTGTAGCATGGAAGATGCCATGGATGCAGTATTTTCTGAAGAGATGGAAATACACCGCGATAAATGGCAATTTCATTTTTTATGGATTGCCTTATGGATGAAAGCGAAAGAGAAACGAAATGAAAAAATATGGCGTGATAGTTTTCTGATTGCGTACACCATTTATCAAGGAAAACCCTTGAAAGAGATTCCTGTGATGCAAGAGATTTGTCGGCAAACGGTGATTAATAGCGTGGAAACCATGCAAGAGAGACGAACACACCTAAGTCAGGAGTAAGAAGAGCCTACCTCATCCCAAGCGGAGCAGGGGAGCTGCTCGTTGCGCTCGGGATGAAGCGAAAGGGGTGGAAACCGCCAAAAAAGATGAACATACTTGAGGCAGGAATAAGAGGAATTCATGTTTACCGGAATTATTGAGAAAAAAGGGACCGTGATTCACAACATGAATCATGGTGATGCAAACCGATTGGTTATTTCTTGTGGTTTTGAAGGACTACAAATAGGTGAAAGCATCGCGGTAAATGGCGTATGCTTAACCTTATTGCCTTCAGAAGAGGCAACGTTGAATTTTGACCTATCGCCTGAAACTCTGAATCGAACCACCTTAGGTCATTTAGGAGTTGGGGATGAGGTTAATTTAGAACGCGCTATGCTTGCATCGGCTCGCTTTGGAGGGCACTATGTAAGCGGGCATGTTGATGCAGTGGCACAAGTTCAGGCAACGAAGCATATGAACGAATTTGTTGAACTCGAGTTAAGCGGATTTGATGCCAATGCGATGTTGTATTTAATTCCTAAAGGGAGTATTACGGTTGAAGGGGTAAGCTTAACGATTAATTCAGTTGCAAATCAAAGCATCAAATTAATGCTGATTCCCCATACATTACTGAATACAACCCTGTGCTTCTTAAAGCAAGGACAAGAAGTTAATATTGAGTTTGACTACCTGGCTCGGATCGTTGCCCATCAGTTGCAAGTTGCCGGAAAGTTGAGTAATCAAATCCCGTTATGAATTAAGGAGTAGTTCATGACCAAACATTTAACATCCCGATGGCATCGTCTTTTTTTTGCCACCATTATTATAGGGATTGTTTCTGGTTTTGGGGGGATGTTTTTAGCGATATTATTGCATTTTATCCAACACTTAGCCTATGAGCATACCGTATTTCCTATTCTGGGAAATAAGAGTTTTTTGTTTGTGGTCAGCGATTCAACTGCTCCAAGAAGAGTAGTGGCACTTCTGCTTTGCGGTTTTATTGCTGGTTTTGGTTGGTGGGCGGTTTTTCGTTATGGGAGCCCCCTAGTGAGTATTGCCAATGCAATCAAATCGCCAAGACCTTATATGCCGATAAAAACAACTTTAGCGCATGTGTTCCTGCAAATTGTTACTGTTGCCTTGGGCTCACCTTTAGGACGTGAGGTTGCTCCCCGCGAATTCGGAGCAACCTTCGCCTGTTGGCTTACTAATAAAATGAAATTACATCCAAAGGAGAGTCAAATTCTTGTGGCTTGCGCTGCTGGCGCAGGATTGGCGGCAGTCTATAATGTTCCCTTTGGTGGCGCATTATTTTCTCTGGAAGTGTTGCTCGGCAGTTTCAGATGGTTTGCTGTAATCCCGGCAATTACTACTTCGGCGATTGCCGTAGTCATCTCCTGGATGGGGCTTGGCAATCAATCCATGTACCATATCCCCGTTTTAATTATCGATTATTCAGTCGTGATTTGGGCAATCATCGCTGGACCTATTTTTGGTTACTCAGCCTATTGGTTTAAAGAAGTTACCAACCGAGTGCAAAGTAGAGCACCGCGTAACTGGAAAATTATTGTTTTTTGCCTGTTCAATTTTTTCATTATCGGCCTATTGTCTATTTATTTTCCGGCAATATTGGGAAATGGCCGCTCGGCAGCTCAGTTAGGATTTGATGGCAATCTATTAGGCTTAAGTATTGCTGCGGTCTTATTAATACTGAGAGTGTTAATTGTATGTACCAGTATCCAAGCCGGTGCTGCAGGCGGTCTATTAACCCCTTCGCTTGCCAATGGCGCTTTATTGGCGGTGGTGCTCGGCACTCTTTGGAGTTTTGTATGGCCAGGCATCTCCATCGCTGCTTTTGCGGTAATTGGCGGCACCGCCTTTCTTGCCGCGGCGCAAAAAATGCCTCTTACCGCAATTGTGCTCATTATTGAATTTACCGGGATCAACTTTAGCTTTTTTATTCCTATTCTTTTTGCAGTAGCGGGCTCCGCAAGCATGTTCAATTATTGCGCTACTAGACGTGTGGTTGCGGTGGCAAGTTGAAAAAAATTTTGTTTCACCTACCAATAAATGCACTATTGAAAGCTCCTGTTGTGAATATTTGTTTTATGATAAATTTAAAGCCGATGCCGTTTAAAATTATTAAATTAGGATATTTCAAATGATTGAGGAGATGACCATAGCAGGCAGAAGACTAAAATTGATAAAGATGTCTCCTGTCATTGCTGAATTTAATAACCATGCAAATCATGTTTTAGCGCATACTGGTCAAAAATTTGATTATGAACTCAATCAAATTTTCTTTGATGATTGGGAAATCCGAAAGCGTGATTATTTTTTAGATGCGCACATCAATCTCCTGTTATCAGAACATCTACATGTAAATTGAATTTTTTAAATAATTTCGGGTTTATGCTCTAAGTGTCAGAGATAAGGATGTTCAGATGCGCCAAGTTGTTCTTCTAAGACCACTCAATACTCAAAAATTTGTTTTTATTATCACTCTAATTTTATTAGCTATCTTATTTATTTTCAAATCGTGTCAGGTTGTCCAATTCCATAGAGATGCTCAATACTATATCCAGTCAAGCGTCCTATGGCCCAAAGGACTTGTTACTTTTGCCGGAAGCTTAATTGGTGGTCGAGATCTGGTGGTATTTTTTTACCATTTTTTCATGAAAAGTTTTGGGTATAGTGTTGACACACTCTCTTTAGCACTGGCAATAACCTATTTTTTTTCAGGTTTATTTTTAGTGACTATTATTTTTAGGTTTAATATATCGAATCTAATGAGGTTATGGATAAGCACTTTTGTCCTTTTAATCTCCTATGCTTTACCAATATGGTCTTATCCGGCTAGTGATAATCTGGGAGTATTGGCTCTCGTAGGACTGTGGTTGCTTTACATAATATCAGTTCAAACTCAAAAAAAATGGCTTATCTTTTTTGTGTATCCAATCTGTGTTGGAATTGCCTATCATGTACGCACAGAATTGATATTATTTGGTTTATTAACTTTTATTGGAATTGTATTCCAATTTAAAAGAGCCTCTTACTTACAACGATTAGCGCTATTCTTAATAATACTTTTTTCTACTCAATTGGGTGTTTTTGTGATAGAAAAATCATGGATGCTCTGGGTGCCAGTAAAGAAGCCCTATGTATATAAAGGAATATTTTTATCTTTTCGTGCTTTTAACTTTGCGTCTGGACGAAATGGGCCTAACAGTTCAAAACTATCTCATTTACTTCTTTTGAGATCTAATGAAAAAATTCCTTTTTGGGATGCGTTAGGAAGTACCTATTCAAAACTTGGGGCTGCAAAAAGCGATGAATTAATTTCGAAAGCTGGTTTTGAAGCTCTGTATCAAAATCCTTTGTCCTTCTTAAAAGAAATAATCCATATTCAATCAGAAACCTTTAAATTAGAAATATCTATACCATCATGGAGTGAGCAGGAGAAGGCGCAAAAGCGCGATCTATATGATTTGGATTTAGTACGAAAAGAAACTCAGATGAAGTTTGGTGGAGATGCTATCTTTCCCTTGGCTAAATTATTAATCTCTTCCGATTCATTGATTCATAATATGAGAGCTTTTTTGCCGCCAATCAAAGTCGAAATGACTGTTCCATTTTCTTATCAGTTTGTATTTCCTCTTTGTTTACTTATTCTCCTAGTAAAAGTTGATAAGTTAATCAGAACGCTACTGTTGCCACCAGTAATTTATGCACTAGTACTATTTTTTTTAATTAATTTCACAGAAGGGCCTGTTGTCCGCTATTTAAATGGAATAATGCTTCTTGAATGGATAGTACTTTGGATTGCGCTCAACATGATCTTTGTTAAAAATTTCCGAGTAAAAGTGAATTTTTATCTCTCAAATACAATCAAAAGTGGTTTTTATAAGGAGGATAAAATAGCATAATTTTAATATGTGCGTCTTTTAAAATGGATTAATTTATCTCGTGTTTCTATTCTGAAATTCGCACAGCGAAATGCATTGCATTGATCGCGAGACATATAAAAGCGGAACAATTTTTGATAGAGCTTTATGGTTTTGTGACAATTGAAATATGCTTATGATTTATTGCTCTATCACGAATAGTACGTTTTAGTTCCGCAACAAGCATATTGTGCTTCATTTGAAAATTGTTCTAAGTAGGAACATTTTTTTGTGTAATTATTTAAAATTACCCTTTATAATCACGCAAAAATGTTCTTAGATTCCAAAAAAGGCAACAGCTTAGTATTTAGGTTCAAATCAATTATGAATAGCTCATATAGAGAATGATACTAATTAATACTTGAAAAATGGATTTAAGCATGTGAGATTTTTTCACACAACTGGATTCAGTTGAGTGTAGATAAAAAATAGTTATATGTAGGATATCCGACTAATAATGATGTTAGCTAGAATATTAATCATTTTAGTCGAGTTTTTTAGGAGAATGGGTTGGAAAAAAATACGGGCTCTTTGGCACAAAAAGAACACTATGAAAAGATACATGACTTATATGAACAACATTATTACGATCCGACATCTATTGCGTTCAGAGAGCAATTTATCTATAAGCCCTTATTGAATAACATCGATTTGAATAATAAACGAGTAGCCGATTTGGCTTGTGGAAGTGGTTACAACTCACTGTATCTGAAAAATAAATTTCCAGAAATAATGACTCATGGTTTTGATATTTCTGCAAAGGCCTGTGCAGCCTACCGACAAATTGTGGGAAGCGAGGCATATGAACTCGATCTCACTGCTACTAGCACATTCAATCAACAATATGACCATGCCATAGTTGTTGGCGGTATACATCATTGCATCGCTTCTTTAGAAAATACTTTTTTGAATATATCGCAAATGCTAAAACCAGGCGGTAGTTTGTTAATGTGTGAGGCAAGCAGTAGTTTTATGTTAGAATCAGTACGCAAACTATGGTACAAAAAAAGTAAATATTTTGATGCTGACTCTGAGGAAGCGCTTCAACATGATCAGTTGCATCAAAGTTTTGGATCTGACTTTGAGGTTAAATTTGTAAAATACATGGGTGGTCCTGCATATTTTCTAATATTGAATAGTTTAATTTTAAATTTACCTCTATCGTTTAAAAAATTTATTTCTAAACCCTTATTTTTTCTCGAGGAAATTTATAATCTTTTGCCAGGGGATTTCTTTTTCCCTTATTTTTTAGCTGAGTGGGTGAAAAAATAATTTCGAGGAATATTGTGAATTACACGTATATATTATTAACAATTCTGTGCACAGTGTACGCACAGTTGGTGATTCGATGGCAAATGAAGTCAGCAGGTGTTTTGCCACCGGGTTTTACCTCGAAACTAGCATTTGTTTTTTTTCAATTCCTTAACCCCTGGATATTAAGTGTTTGCTTCGCATCCACCTTAGCAATAATTTCTTGGATGGCAGCAATGACTAAATTCGAAATCAGCTATGCTTATCCTTTTTTGAGTTTATCATTTGTTTTTGTATTACTATTTAGCTCATTGATCTTGGGTGAGTCATTAAATATATATAAAATTGTAGGCACTATTTTAGTAACTCTAGGTGTAATGGTTACTTTTAAAGGATAGCTAGATTAATATTTGATTTTTATGTAATTTTATAAAGAGTTCTCAGGATAAAGAATGACTGATATTAAGCCAAAGGAAGGATATGAATGGGAAAAACTTTTAACCATAATTATCCCCGCATATAATGAAGAAGAGGGAATCAAAGCAACACTGGAGAGCTTACGAACGAATCTTCCTTATGTAAATATCATTGTGGTAGATGATCATAGTAGTGATGCTACATTACACCAAGCACTTCAAGCGCCTAATGTTCGTGTGGTGACCCATTCTTATAATATTGGTTATGGTGGAGCACTTAAAACAGGTATGGCTTTGGCAGATACAGAATATGTGGCCTGGTTTGATGCAGATGGAGAGCATCGAATTGAGGACTTAATCGGTATGGCTAACAAAATTCACACTGAAGGTTTACTCGCCGTTATCGGTCAAAGGCCCTCGGGTACCTCCAGCCGCATTAGAACACTGGGTAAGTTTCTTATTCGAATGATAGTGAGAACGATGAAAGTCAATGCGGGACACGATTTAAACTGTGGTTTACGTGTCTTTAGAAGAGAGGTCATTTGTCGTTATCTTTTTGTTTTACCTGATGGATACAGTGCGAGTTTAACCAGCTTAATGATTTTTTTGGAGCGAGATTATCCAATGGCATTTTATCCCATTAAGGTCAATTCGCGAATTGGAACGAGTAAAGTCAAACTGCGCGATGGTTTTAATACGATGGCTCTTGTGATAAGGATAACCACATTATTTGCTCCACTAAAAATATTCCTGCGGGCTGGCGTAATCATCTTTTTATTGGGTGTTTTCTATAGTTTATATAAAGCAATTCAACTGGGGGTCGGTTTTCCAGTTGCGGGCGCCATATCAATCTTAGGGGGGATCTTGCTCATGGCAGTAGGTTTATTAGCGGATCAGATTAGCCAGCTCAGATTGATTCAACTTTCATCAATAACTAATATGCCTTTTAGGCCTATAAAATCGGATATACTAACAAATGGATAATGCAATGAAATCATTTAACTCACTCGCTTTACCGCCTGATTGGGTTTATAAAAACCAAAAAACTTTTTTACAATCATTCTATGATTTTATTGGCGCACCATTAAGAATGATTCTTTTGCCCGACGCAGTTTCAGAAAAATTACATCTGACTTCGTTACGCGGCGAGCGTTTTAGAAAAGTGTTGCCTGAATTACAAGGTCGAGTTTTGGATATCGGTGCAGGAGATAACTTACTTATCCACTTATATCGTCAGTATGCAAGTTTGTATAACAATTCTCCAGAAGATGCACATCATAGTATTGGTGTTGATGTAGTCGATTGGAATAGTGACTGTACCATTATTCATAACTCAGCTCATCTTCCGTTTGAAGATAATAGTTTTGACACCGTGAGTTATATCGCCTGTTTAAATCACATCCCAGAGCGGTTTGAGTCGCTACAGGAGATCCGCCGTTTATTGCGACCTAACGGCAAAGTTGTAGTGACCATGATAGGAAAAGTTATAGGAAAAATTGGTCATGCCCTATGGTGGTATAGTGAGGACAAACATCGTGAGGTAGATGAGCATGAAGAGATGGGCATGGATGAATCAGCGATTATGGATTTGTTTACTAAAGCGGGTTATAGCTTAAAAAAGCATGAAAAATTTGTATATGGTTTAAATTCCATGTATGTATTTGTACCCAAATAGAGGGATTTACATGTTCTCTTTCCCATTTTTTAATCGCCTTAATAACCATTGGCTTGTGTTGGCATTATTCTTCATTCTTGCCTCTTTATGGTTAATGAAAACTTGGGGACCAGCACCGATTATTTTAACAAATGGAGACGCAGGAAACGTATCCTCAATTGTTGCTAGCAAGATCAGTCCAGAGCGGTTTGCGAATGATCCGTTATACTCGGATGCTCAAAATTTTAAATTTTATTGGACTATTTCTATTCCTCTCACCCAATTTTTAACCTATTTTACTCATGATATTGGCCAGTCCTACTTGTTTCTTATCTGGCCGATTATATTTTTGCAACTAATAGGTTTTTATTTGCTCGGGCTGGATTTATTTTCTAATCGGGGTTGGGCTTTTTTACTGGCGTTACTCTCGCTAAGTCCTATATATGTTTTTCCAGGGGAGCTATGGGGGCAACTTGATGTCCCCTTAACCCGAGGCTATTACGGAGCCTTATTCCCTTTTCTTTTACTTGTTTCACTCAAAAACAATAATAAAGTCTGGTTTCCAATGATTGTGATGGGTTTATGTGGCCTGAGTGTTTATGTGCATCCTGTCAGCGCCCCCTCAGTCTCATTTGCATGTCTTACTGCTTTATTCATGTGCAAGCCGACTGGGCGCGGTTGGGGAAAGCAAGTATTGGTAGTTTTTGCTGCTGGGATGATGTTCTTAATGGTTGCAGCTCCGTTTATTATAAGCTTTTTTAGTGGATTTCCCTCTTCAGAGAGTCTACATAATAACAGCAGTTCTGCCATTGCAGCGCACTATATGACTCAAGCCGCTGGACCTCAATACTATAATGCATTAAGTATCCTCCAGTCATTATATTCATTGTTGTTCCAAGGAAAGTGGAATTGGTTTTGGCTCATAGGATTAATTGGATTACTCATAGCCCCAACATTTTCAAAAAAGCCTCAGTATGAGCGACAGTTTTTTATTTTTTTTATTGTGGGCCTCTTAATTTCCTCTGTGGGAATTGCTTGGCTGGATCAGAGTATTGCAAAAATGTATGGACGATATCCTGCAGAAATCGACTTAATACGTAATTGCAGATATCTGATTCCATTGTTACTGATAGGGGCCGTCAGATTTTTTGCCAATATTGATATTAAAATTCCTAACACCTACCGCCTCGTTTTCGGATGCCTTATCCTCATTTTTGTTTATCGATGGTTTATTGAATTCCCCACTACATTCTATAATTTCGTAGTCAATCAAATACAGCATAATCAGGTTGAAGATCAGGTCAATAATCTCTCAAACAAAAAGATGCTGAATTACATTAAATCATTACCTCCAGGCTCCAAAATCATGGCCTTCTCCCTTGATGGTGAAAGTAATGGCTTGATTGAAGATCTAATGCTTGCAATCCGCTATTCGAGTTTTCAACCGATAGCTCATCTTAAAAAAGATCTTAATTTCTTAAGCTATAGTGGACGCGGTTTAAAAATTTTAGAATGGCAAAAAGAAGCGGAGCAGCTTGCATTAATAAAGAAAGAGAGTGATCAAACTAGGCTCAAATTATTAAAAGAATTCATGCAAGCGCATGAAGTGAAATTGCTTTTGGCTTATGAGCCTGATATATCTGCTGAATTAAGAAATCTTTTCAATTCGCAATTTAAGCTCCTTTATAAACAAATGAATTTTTCTTTGTATGCATATAATCCTGATGATTCAATCGTCTCGGTTCATTAGGGTGATAAAAACTGTGAAGAGAGATCATTGATTTAGGTATAAAACAAATGTGTGGTATTGCTGGCATTTTAAATTTTGACCGTTCCTCAATCTCAACGAATATGCTCAAAGCAATGACTGATAGCATTTTTCATCGTGGACCCGACGGTGAAGGATTTTGGTTTACGGACGGAGTTGGTCTAGGTCATCGACGATTGGCAATACGGGATTTAAGTGAAGCAGGTCATCAACCGATGCAAGATAACCTTAATCTGATTTCCGTAACCTATAATGGTGAGATTTACAATTATGATGAGATACGAAACGATTTAGAGAAAGAAACGGATTATTTATTCAAATCAAACTGCGATGCAGAATTATTACCTATAGGTTGGTTAACTTGGGGAGAAAAATTATTTGATCGTATCGAAGGAATGTTTGCGATAGGTATATGGGATTGTCGTACTGAAACATTAGTTCTTGTTCGCGATGGTATAGGTATTAAACCCCTTTTTTATGCCCAAAATAATTCTTCATTGTTTTTTTGTAGTGAAATTAAAGGGATACTTGCAACAAAACAATTTACTATGGATATTGATGAAGCTGAATTTCATACTTATTTAGCATCGGGGTATACAAATCCAGAGCGGTCTTTATTAAAAAACATAAAACAACTTGAGCCAGGAACAATTTTAAAAGTTTCATTTGATGGCTCGCTCTCTTGCCATAATTATTGGCAGCCGGTAAGAAAACCTGATCAATCAATTCAATTAGATGATGCTGTTGATGAGATAGAGTTATTATTGTCACAAGTCATTAACCAGATGCTAGTTGCAGATGTTCCAATTGGCTTACTTCAAAGTAGCGGAATTGATAGCACCCTAATTGCACTTCTCACGAAAAGTGAAGTGATCAGTTATACTGCTCAGTTCAATGAAACCTCACACGATGAGAGCATTTTGGCTCAAAAAATAGCTACTCTTACTAATCATCCGTGGCGACCAGTTTCTGTTGATCAAACGAGTCAAATACTAAATGATTTTCATCGGGTATCGCATCATGTTGATGGTCAATTAGCCGATTCAAGTTGTTTAGCACATTTTGCATTATCAAGAGAAGCGAGTAATCATGTGAAAGTGGCAATTGCAGGTGACGGCGCAGATGAAATATTTGCAGGATACTCAACATATAAGGCAAGTAGAGTTGCCGAGTACACAAGATCTTTGATACCAAAATTTTTAACCCAGCACCTTGGTGACTGGTTGTTTAAAAAATATGGGCATGATGAGCGTCGTTTACCTTGGCATGAAATGCTTATGCGCTTTCTTTGGGGTGTTTCATTATCTGACGTACCCCATTCGCAATGGCGCCGGTTGACATATCCTTTTTTGTTGAGAAAGCTCTATAGTTCAGCCATGCATGATTTTTTAAATGAAAATCCTCTAGCCAATTATGAAAATGCGGTAGTGAGTGCTCCTGGATCTATTTTTGATAAATGCCTGCTGGCGGATCAACGAATTTATTTATCGGGTGACATGTTAACAAAAGTTGATCGAATGAGTATGGCTCATGGCCTAGAAATTCGAGTTCCATTTCTAGATCGTAGAATTATAAACTTTGCAAGCAAGTTGCCCGAGCATCTATTAAGCCCATTATTTGGCGAATCAAAACTCACCTTACGGAAAATTTTATCTAAGCATTGCTTACTTGACGAGGTAGTAAAAGGAAAAAAGAAAGGTTTTAACATCCCTTTGGCGAGTTTACTTCGCAACCAATTGAAACCGATAGGTGAGGAAATTATTATCAAAAATGCGGATGTTTTTGCGCCATTTATTAATCCCGATAAATTAAGAGAAGTATGGCGTGAACACAATGCTAGGGCGTTTAACCATGCTTATTCACTATGGGCTTTACTGATTTTTGGTTCTTGGAGAATAAAGCATGGCTAGATAATAAACCCCCTAAGCATGGCTTATGAAAGCAGCTCTCTCAATTAAGGGTTTGTCTACTGCTGCCAGCTGATTATTAATTAATTCAAAAAAATCTTTTTTAGATAAAATTATTCACTTAGCTAAAACAAGTTCCTTATAAAATGAGTCATAGTGGTCCACACAGGCCTCAAGAGAGAATTCTGAATGAGCACGTTGGCTTGAAGCCAATGCAAATTGCTTTCTTAATGAGCCATTTGATGCTAAATAAAGCAATGCATCAGCCATTTTTGATGGATCATTTGGTGGTACAACAATTCCTGAAACGCCATCGAGCACTGCCTCGCCATTTCCTCCCACGTTAGTCACAACCATTGGTAATCCTGCTGCCATACACTCAATTACTGCATTGGAAAAGCCTTCCTCCAAAGAAGATAAAATACCTATGTCGGATGATTTAAGCAGAGCAGGCACATCGGATCTCGCACCAAGCCACTTAACCGAGTCAGCAATATCACATTCTGCTGCATATTTTTTTAACTCAGAACCTATCCCATCATCACGTCCAATAACTAGAAGGTACCATGGGGTCGGTAAACGAGATGCGATTCGAGAGAACGCCTCAAGCAGAACACGATGTCCCTTGTAAGGAATGAGGTTTGCTACAATGGCAAATACTAATGCTGAATCGGGTATTTCCAGTTTATTCCGTACACTTTGGCGGTCTTCTATGTCTGAAAATCTGGAAAAATTCACACCATTATAGATTAACCTTAATTTGGAATCGGGTACCCCTTCTTCTTCTAGCTGAGAAATAACGGCACGTGAATTTCCAAGAATAGCATTCATATGGCGATGTAATTTTTTTTCTATCTTTGACAGGACTGGGTATTTTGCCTGATAACCGTTTAAACTCCGCCGACTCATCACCTTAAATTTTTTAAAGGTTAAAATAGAGCAAATTCCTCCAATCAGATAGGCTGTAGGGAGGAAAAAATGCACTACTTTAAAACGCCGGTAAGATAAAAAAACAAGAAGTGACCCAAAAGAATAAGACATACGGAACAGTCGATAAATATAAGAAGCCCCCTGCTTATGCTTAAACAAAGGAGAGCTGACTCTAATTCCCATTTTCTGCAGTTCCTGGGCCAGCGCACCCGGGCGACCAAGGCAAAACACTTCGACATCCCAATTTTTTTGTTTTAATTTAGGTAGAAGTTGAAAAAGATGCATTTCTGCACCACCAACATCCAAAGACCCAATCACGTATAATATTTTATTCATTTATCCTCTAACTTGGCTAATCAATAAAATGCCCTTTCAAGAACAACCTATTTTTGAAAAGTTGGAATAAGCAGGGCGGAACATTTTTTCGAGTTCATTTAACGCAAAAACAAAGAAAGTCAATACAAGCCCCATCTTAATCTGACTTATCCAATAAGAAGGTTCGTCACGTAAAATGGAATAGCTGATATAGAGTGATACAAATGTCAGTATGGAGTTTTTGGCAATCCAATTAAAAAACATAGAAAACCACATAAAAATCAATCCTATTCCATAAGTTCCCAAAACAAATAGTTGAAAATTATAGGCAGCACCCTGGCCATTGGGTATCTGTAAAACCTTTCCTAAAGAATTGAGCATTTCTCCGGCATCAGGAGACAACGAGGAGGTGAAAGGAAGTAAATTTGCAAAAGCATGAAGTGAACTAGTTACTTTGCCTAGATCAAGCGACAAAACTAAATTGGTTAAAATAGCCATTTGTTCGGGACTTGGCTGGAATGTGTAAGATCTGGAAATATAATCTAGATATGCACTTAATTCAAAGCCCTCTTTAAATAAAACAGCATGTACATACCATTTCAAATAATTTGAAAATTCTCCAATAAATGTAAGTAGTAGCGCCACTAAAATGGGAGAAGCTATTTTATTTGACCTGGCAAAGAGGAGATAAGAAACGATTAAAAAGGCTAAATGCCTGTATCCGCTAATCACGGAGATACATACGGTGGCTAAAGCTAAGGCGGCAATAAAAAAATTGAGTACTCTCGACTTAAATGGAGAAAAAAACAGTCCTCCAAGAAGAATGGTATCATAGGGGAAATGGTAAAAAAATAAATCCATAGAGCGGCCTGAACTGGCGATGATAAATTTATCTTTTGGCAAAAAAATCAAATCATAACTTTTTATCAGTGCATAGACTTGAGCCAAACAGGCCATTAGTAATAAAACCTTACATCCAATCCCATTTCTGTTTAAAACAACAATGTGGTCGCGGCTTAAGGAAGAATTTTCCGTAACAACAAATAAAGACAACAATAAAGCAAGATCAGTAATTATATAAACGCTGAGCACGAGTGCCGATGGGGTGTACGTTACCGGAATACCGAAGAAATCAAAGCGAAAAGGAACCAAGACGACAACGGAGTAAAAACAATACAGCATCACGCTGATTTTACACCAGTAGGGTTTTTTCATTGAAATAAAACTGTTAATTAAAAGTAATGAACAGTGCGCCATCCATGTAAACACAGTAAGAAGTTCCACTTTGTTCCTCACAAAAAAAATTAGATATCCTTTATTAATGAAGGATAAAATAACAAAAAAATCAGGGCTGGCGGCTCATGAAGTAACTTCGTAACCCTATTTTTAAATGCCTTTCTTCTGCTAAAAACATCAATAAGAAGAAAATCAAATTGATGCCATAAACAACGGAGTATGAGTACATTACACCGGTCATGCCAAACGCTGGAATAAGTAAGTAGTTGGCAGCCACTTTACTTAAGAGACCCAGAACTCCTGAAACAAAAATAAGAAAGTACTTTCTTGAGCTTGCAAAATAACTCACTAAAACAAGACTGGATGCGTAAAGCGGTAATTGCAAGAGTCCTCTTTGGAATAAATAAGTCACTACGGATGTATTGTTCGCATTAAAAGCACCTCGTTCAAATAAAATAGATACTATTTTATTCGCTGCAATCCACGAAAAAAACACAATGGCGACGCTGCCGCCAAAGATAATAAAAACCCAACGAAGTGCTAAAGATCTTACTGAGCGATTTGAGCCCGCAAATTCAGACGAAAATACAGGTAAAGTGGCTCGACTAATCGAGAGGGCTGCAAGACTTAAAATCAAAGCCAATACCCTATTCGCATAACCCAGCGATGCAATAGACCCTGAGCCGAGATTGGCAGCAAAAAATTGATCGATAATCGGACCCAGAGCAATCAGAGCCTGGCCAAGTGTTATGATTCCAATTCCTTTGCCAAGCTCACCCCAAAATGTACATTTAAAAGTAAAGCGTGGAACAGGAAGCTCACCCGAACGGTGTAAAG